>JAYUPU010000026.1:0-13245 GCA_043759925.1 bacterium
CGCAACATTGTGGGCCAACCAAAAAGCAGCATAAACATACGTCAACTAATGGACGAAGGCAAGATACTTATTGTTAACCTATCGCGCGGCGTTGTCGGCGAGGACAATGCAGCAATATTAGGTGCACTAATGGTAACTAAAATTCAACTGGCAGCAATGAGCCGCGCCAATATACCCGCCGAACAACGCCGACCTTTTTACCTATACGTTGACGAGTTTCAGAACTTTGCTACAGACAGCTTTGCGGTTATTTTAAGCGAGGCCCGTAAGTATGCCCTTAACCTAACTGTTGCTAACCAGTACGTGTCACAAATGTCACAAATAGTACGCGACGCAGTATTTGGCAACGTCGGGTCAATGGTTAGTTTTAGAGTTGGTGCCGACGATGCGGCTTTTTTAGGCAAATACTATATGCCCCAGTTTGAACCTCAAGACTTAGTGCAGCTACATAACAGGCACTTTGTAGCCACCATGAGCATAGAAGGCGAAAAAACTGCGCCGTTCAGTGGTAGCACCTTGCAAATACCGCAAAATCCAACAGACTTCACAGACGATATAATTCAGCACTCCCGCCAAGGCTATGCCCAACCTAAAGCTACTGTAGAGGCCGCCATATTGCAGCAGACACAGCCTATGGCACGCCAAGCCGCCCACACGGCGCCTAAAGTGCCCTTAACACCAGTAGTTAGGGTAGTGGGAACGCAACCAACACAACATCCTGTCGTAAATACACAAGCAGCCCACAATACGCAGACTCCGGCCGAACACCCCACCAAGCGCAAGCGCATACGCAAACACAAGCAGCCAAATAGTAACCAAACAAAATACGAACAGAATCAAACATCAAATATAGAAGTACCACAAAACCCAAATATTGATGAAACAGTTATTAAGCTTAGGTAGAGCAGTTACTAAAATATAAAAACAAAAAAACGTGCAGCCAACCAAAATATGTGTAAACCTAATGTAGGGCAGACTCAAACTTAGCTATACACGCAACGTCGTACAATGTATATTTTGCGACTGCAATATAGTTACCAATAGATGAGTGCTAGTACCCCCGCATGGGGGACAATTTTTAACAACACCCTATAAAGTTACGTTTAGTCTGATATAACCGCTTACTATATTCATATTACGTATGTTACGTGCCTACACGCACGTAGACTTATCCACAGCACCGTGAAAATGGCCCACTTAAGGATTTTCACGCGGCTAAGTTTATTATTTGCATTTCCCTACATTATGTCGCTTTATATAGTTTTTTGACAAATACCCTACTTTGTTGATATATATGTTTTTTACAGGCTATCAACATTATGAACAATTTACGAACACGGGCAGTGGGGACACAGGGGATCTATTTAACAAATACGCGTTCGGCCAAACGTACATCAATATACTGTGTTTGCGGCTGTATTATATTTGGCTGCTTTAGTACTGTTAGATATGCGCCTGTTTGTTGTTTCGGGTCGCCGCTAATTAAAAACTTAATAGTATAGGTAGCCCCTTTAGGTATAACATGTACCTCCCCCGCCCCTAGGGGCAACGATACGGTTTCTGCTTGGATATTAGCAGTGTTTAGATCTGTCACTACGGTATTAATAAACGTTACGTCGCTAGGTAGCAGCACTGCCGATCCTACATCTGTTTTAATAGGTGCGCTATCATTTATAACAAGAAGTGTATTTAACTTGCTAGCTTCAATATCAGTTGCCTTGGCTTGTACAATCCCGTTAGCGCCAACAATTACCTGATTTCCGCTGCTAGCCTTAAATAAGAATACAGCTGGCACATGCCTTAAGCCTACAGTAAGCTTTCTACCAGTAAGTGGAATAGCCACATTTACATCTTTAAGCTCCGGGTTAGCCTTAAGCATTTTATTTTTAAAAGAAACGCTATCAAAACTTAATTTTGATCTGTTGAATAGGCTTTGCCTTAATATTACCTGTGCACTATCTACGTAATGTTGTTTATTATGCAACGACTCGTCTTCGCTAACTAGTATTGTAGGACTTGTTTGTAGCATGCTAGCGAAAAGCACTGCACAAACTATAGCCCCCCCTGCAATATATTGTGGCAACCTTTTAAGGTGTAGTGATGCTTGCCGCTTGTTAATTCGGCTCTTACGTTTACTGCCTTCGGGCCGAACAACCGTAGACATTTTATCTTTAGTCTGAGAACGATAGTAATCGTTAAATTGCTGACGTTTAGGACCTATCGTGGTTATGCGTCTAGTGCGCTTTTTGCTAAACATTACCCACCTGCCTGACCCTAAGCCCGTTTTTCTGCGGCTACTATTAGCAGATTAGCTATCTGCACGGCGCTGTCTTTAGTGGCAAAGTTAGATATGTTCTGTGATAACAGTTCACGCCGCGCGGGGTCGTTTAGTAACATTCCAACAGCTGTTACAAGTTCGTCTAAATGGTCTTCGGATACTATAATAGCAGCTTGTTTTTGTTTGTAGGCATGGGCGTTTTTAATTTGGTGACCCCCTGTTAACAATGGATTTGGCACAATTATACATGCTTTTGCCTGGGTAGAAAATTCTGCCAAGTTTGTCGCCCCTGCTCTAGTTACTACAACGTCTGCTGCTTCGCCCAATAATGCTACTTGGTTTGTAAAACCATATACAACTACCCTACTGCGGTCGCTTATTTGCAATGTATTATCATAATAATCATTAGATTGCTGTTCGTTTGCGCGCCCAACTACATGCAAAATACGTAAGCCATGTACATTTAACAGTTTAGCAACATCGGTCATAATGGCTTTATTTATGCGCTCAGCACCTAGCCCGCCACCAATAACTAGCAGTACTGGGGCTGTTTTAGGGATACCTAAAGTTTGTTTAGCTCTTTCGTTTACTAAATTGGTTACATGTTTAAAACGTGCCGCAATAGGCACACCCACTGTAATGGTTTTGTGGCTTGGATACAGGTATATATCTTTAGGTAGTGCTACGGCATGTAGTGTCGCACCCTTAGAAATAAGTTTATTTGCAAGCCCGGGTATAGCATCAGAATCGTGCGTTATATAGGGTATGCGCAGTAGCCAGGCTGCGAATGCTACCGGTACGCCCACAAAACCACCCTTACAAAATAGTACACTAGGTTGCATACGCCGCAGTAGCAAGAACGCTTGCACGCTACCTATGATTACGTATAATAAGTCTCGAATATTTAAAACGAGTGTTTTAACATCTAGCAGCTGCCTTAGGCCTTCGCCGTGGTAGCGCCTAAACTTACCTGCCCTTACAGTGTTAATACCACTAAAAAGCGGCGGATCTTGGTTAATAATATCGCCAAGCTTATCGCCCCTCTGACCTATATATTCCAGCTTGTAGTCTGGTGCTATTTTTTGCAGTTGTTCTGCCACAGCTAAAAGTGGCGTTAAATGGCCACCTGATCCGCCACCTGTCATTGCTATAATCTTTTTCTTGCTCATGACTGTCTACGCCTTACTATGAGTGGCCTAGCCTTCTGCATGGCCCTTTCGTTAAGCCCAGATTCGGGGGCATCGTCTAATCTATTAGTATACGTTGTGTAGCGAGATATTTGAAACACTATCCCTAGCGCCCCAGTAACAAATAACAGGCTAGTGCCGCCGTAGCTAATAAAAGGCAATGTAATACCCTTAAGTGGCAACAAACCTACCATTGAACCAATATTTATTATTGTTTGGGTGCTAAACCATGCTAAAATTCCGCCCACAACTAGTCTGGCATACAAATTTGGCGCCATCAGCATAATGCGTTTAAGGCGCGAAAACAGTAGCATATATGCTCCAATTACAAATGTAACCCCAATAAAGCCAAATTTTTCGGCTATGATAGCAAAAATAGAATCATTGGCTGCTTCTGGCAAATATCCTGTGGCTTGTACACTTTTGCCAAGCCCCTTGCCAATAATACCGCCGGAGCCTATCGCAATTAAAGCCTGACATGACTGATAACCCGCATTTTGACAATCGCTAGTTGGGTGCAAAAATGTACTAAAGCGCTGCACCCTATACTTTAGCGAAGGCACTATGAACGACACCAAAAACAACGCGGTAAGGCTTGCTATAACAACGACACCAAGGCTAAAAAAGCGCCTAAGTGGCATGCCTGCCAAGTATGCTAAACACACAATTATAGCAACCATTACTGCAGCTGATCCTAGGTCACTTTGCAGGCCAGCAATAACAACCGCCGTACCACCAATTAAATAAAGTAGCGGCTTGAGTGTTTTGTCGTCGTTACTAAGTTGGGCCTTAGCAGCACGGGCAGCAAAAAACTGCGCACACCATATTACTAGGGCTAGTTTAACAAATTCTACAGTCTGAAAAGATAGGCCACTAAATCTTACCCACCTGTGGGCTGGATACTGTACATTAACTGGTGTAATTAGGGCAGCAATAGTTAGAACAGCGGCTATACCAATCATAATATTCAAATACTTGCGCCAAGCGTTATAGGGCACCAAACTGAATGAAAAAAAAGCCACTACACCCAGTGCTATTGCAATAATTTGTTTACTAACTAAGTATTGCTCGCTTACCTGCCTGGCAGATGCTATACCCGGGCTAATAGCGTACACCACAACAAAACCCAGTGCTAACAATATAATAGCAAGTAGTGCAATCACATAGTCAGGCCGGTGCTTACGAACTGCTACACCGGGTTGTGTAGCGGCAGCATAACGTGGCCTACGACGCTGGGTCTGACCAATGTTCATCCCTGGCCCTTCTTTTTAAGTCCTACCTAGTAGGTATAATAATATTCCTGCAACTGCTGAAACTTGACCGACAATCCAAAAACGCATGGTAACCTTAGTTTCCGGCCAACCACTTGCTTCGAAATGATGGTGAATAGGTGCAATTTTAAATATTTTTTTGCCGCCCCTGAAACGTTTGCTAGCTATTTGCAGCAAGCTTGACCCTGCTTCTGTTACAAAAACAAGTGCTATAACCGGCAATATAAGAACTGTATCTGTAAGCATAGCAACCACTCCCAGGGCCGTACCTAGTGCAAAACTTCCTACATCACCCATAAAAAAGCGAGCAGGAAAAATGTTAAACCAGGTATAGCTAAGCAAAGCGCCGACGATTGTAAAACAAAAACCAGCCACGCCATAGCGGCCTTCTAGCATAGCAATAACAGCAAAGGCCGAGAATGCCGATACACTAAGGCCCCCCGCTAATCCGTCTAGACCATCGCTAATATTAACAGCGTTGGCACAGGCTATGACTATAAAAATAAAGAGTGGAATAATAAATATTCCAAGCGTAAGGCTGCCAAAAAATGGTACGTGTATGCTAGACACATCAAGCTTGGCAAAAAACCACCAACCGCCAACTGCTGCAACCAAAAATATTAGTAGTGACTTCAGTCGTGCACTCATACCTGCTATGCCGCCGCCAAAACCACGAATATTTAATATATCGTCAATTAAACCTATGCTACCTGCCCCTACCATTGCGGCTAGCGGTAGCCATGTGTCTGACCTGCTAAGGTTTGCTACCAAAGTAATAAGTAATACTGAAATGACAAAAATTACTCCTGCCATAGTTGGAATATTACGGCGGTGTTTTGCTGCATGCAGCTGTTGGTAAACGGTTGCTTTCTCGCCTGTTACAGCTTGGGTACGAGCCTTTTTCCACCATTCATATTTATAGGCGAGAGTAGTATATAAGGGTGTAATAGCCATGGCCATTGCAAACGCAAAAAACGCTAATAAAAATGGCTGTATTATAGTTGCGATATCTAGGCTGATGTTTAGGTTAGTCATAATTTTTTATTATTTCTTACTTATAAATAGTATACCACTTCTACAGGTTTGTAACATTAAACGAATCAATTAACATATTAGATAACGCAGCAAATATCGGAGCGGCTGCTCTCGCACCAGCGTAGCCTGCAATTCCAGGTTCATTTACACGCACCACGATTACATATTCTGGCTGGTCTTTGCCTACAAATCCTAGGTATGTGCCGTTATATTTATCGTCATGATATCCACCACTTTTTTTAGCAATTTCCGCAGTACCTGTTTTGCCGCCAACAGTATAGCCACTGCGTACTGCTGGTAGGTTGTTTTTAGAAACTATATACGTCATGAAGTCACGCATATCTTTAGAGACCTGCGGGCTTACTACGCCACTGCGTACGGCCTGTGGCTGCCTTACATGCTGCGTGCCGTCCTTTTTAACTGTTTTTTGTACTAGTGTTGGCTTGTAATATGTACCGCCATTTATAACGGCGCTCAGTGCAGCGCCCATTTGCAGTGGTGTTGCTGTCATTCCCTGCCCAAACGCGGTATTAGCATATTGAATATTAAGCCCGTAACCTTCAGTAGGGCTAGGTACCAGGCCGCCATCTTCATAACCTTGCTCGATACCAGTTTTGGTACCAAATCCATATTTTGCAGTCATAAAATCGTACCATTTAGTACGGCCTTGTTCGTTAATACTACCACCGCCCATTTGCATTAGCATCCACGTTGCACCAGTGTTTAGTGATAACTGCAAAATATCAGCAATACTACGTGTGCCTGGCCCGCCATCCTCTTCGATATTAGTTATAGTAGCGTCGTCTACCCTAAAGCGGGCCGGGTCGTAATATGTTGTGTCTTTATTTATAACACCATACTGCAATGCAGCTGCAGCGGTAAGAGGCTTCATGATTGACCCAACCTCTAACGGCGAGCTTACTGCAGCATTCATAAACACGGTAGCGTCTTGGACTTTACTAAAATCTGCTGGGCTGTAAGTAGGAAAATTAGCCATAGCTTTAACGGCTCCGGTTTTAGTATTAAGTATAAGTGCACTACCAGACTTACTCTTAGCAGCGTCTAAGCCAGATTTTAAGATGTCTTCGAGTTGACGCTGCATGCCCACGTCTATAGTCAAAACTACGTCTTCGCCTTCGATAGGGTCTACTAACACGTTATCGCCAGCTGCTAGCAATGGCACACCTTTTTGATCTGTAATTGCTTTTAGACGGCCATCTTTTCCGTGCAACAAAGTATCAAGTGATTCTTCTATACCATACCTACCCACGTTGGTGTCGTCTACGAAACCAAGCAATTGGGCCGAGAGTTCACCCTGAGGATATGTACGCACACTTACTTCATCCTGAAATACACCAATTAGATCTAGCCCAGTTACCTTTTCGTGGGTAACTTTGGTTTGTTTTTTAGCTAAAATAACATAGCGCGAATTCTCGCTAAGCTTGTTTTTAACTTCGTCTACCTGCATGCCTAATACTGGCGCTAATAATTCTGCGCTTTTTCCCGGGTCTTTAATAAGCTTAGGGTCAGCTATAATGTTATAACGTTTTTCGTTTAGCACTAGCGGTACGGTATTATTGCCATCTAGTGCACGTATAACACCGCGCTCGGCTAGAATATCATACTGTTTTAGTTGGCCACTTAGTGCTGTTTTTTGGTAAAAATCATGCCTAAAAACTTGCAAATAAAACAACCGTATAGTAAATACACCAAACACTAAAACAAGCAACGTATACCAGATGTTAATACGCTGCTTAGAAATGGATTTTTTAGGGATAGTTATATTGTATGGTTTTGTAAGCATACTAGGTTGTAGCCTAAACTCAGGATTAGTTTTGTAATGTAGCTGTAGGAGCAACAGAAATTAATGCTGCTGCTTGGGTACTACCTTTAATTGTATTTAGCGCTTGTAGTCTTGCAGCAGCAACTTCTAGTTCGTCTCGTTGTTCTTTTAGGCCAGATTGCTGATTTTGTAAGTTCTTAATCTGATAGCTATAGGCGTTTGTTTTAGTGACCTGTGTTAAATACACAAGGCCTAACAAACACGCTAAAACTACAAGTACCACGGCGTTGCTAACTGGGCCTAAGCGCAGTGATTCGCGCTGCATACTAATCGAATTTTGGTTACGACGCGTATAGCGCTGCCTACCAACACTCATTGTTGATGAATATGTCATAATTTTGTTTTTGTTTTTTACTTTTGATATTTTTAACTTTTACTTGGCCGCCTAAGCCTAGCATGCGGCAATTAAGCACACTAGGCTTTGGCTTGGTTTTATAAAGTCAGTCAGTACGTTGTAGTAGACCTAAAACTACACAACGCGGACGATAACTTTATAGGCGCGAGAAGAGCTTTTGACCTGTATAGGCATACCCTACTCCATTCTTTTTTTTAAAAGAGTATTCACAAAAATTTTAGCACGCTAAATAACTGTGTCTTGATAAGAGCTATGTCTTTATAAGCATGTATTTGTTGTTTTTGTTTTTTGTGTTTTATCCTTTGGTTTTTATTTTCGCTACGGCTCGCAACTTAGCGCTGCGTGCACGCGGATTAATAAGCAATTCGGGGGGCCCGGCGGTAAGGGGGCGGTGGGTTAAGTCGGTGAGCTCAGCATCATAACTATCACTATGATCCCTAAAGTACCTCTTTATAATGCGGTCTTCTAGGCTATGGAAAGATATGACTACTAAACGCCCACCCGGGGACAGTAATGTCTCCCATAAAGTTAATGATGATTGCACTTGCTGCAATTCATCATTAACTGCAATACGCAACGCTTGAAACGTACGTGTTGCCGGATGCAATTTACTGTACCCCGGCCAAGCCTGGGCAACTGTCTGGGCAAGTTGATGTGTAGTCTCGATTGGACGGTTTTGAACTATAAGCGATGCTATTTTTTTTGATCTAGGCTCTTCGCCGTAAACCCTAAGCAGTACTTGTAGTTGTTGCACGCTATAGCTATTAACTATATCGTGTGCAGATAGCGCAGCGGTTTGATCCATGCGCATATCTAGCGGCCCGTCTTGTTTTATCGAAAATCCACGACTCGCGCTGTCAAGGTGCGGTGACGATACTCCTAAATCCGCCAAAATAAGGTCAAAAGTTTTGCCCTCATCTACTAGTTTTTTGCTAGCAGTTAAAAAGTCATTATGCATATATGACACCTTGGACCCGAAAAGGTCTTTTAGTGCTGTTATCGCATTGATATCTCTATCTACTAGTACTGATTGTGCATTGTATCCAGTTTTTTTGAATACTTGCTCGCTATGTCCACCATACCCTGCCGTTAGGTCAAGATATGTATCGCCGTTTTTTGGTTTTAGTGTGGACAAAACTTCTTGCAATAGTACTGGTATATGAATTTTTTGTTTTGGTGTTTTTTGTTGCATCTTTTTCTTGTTTTATTTTTGTTTTTGCAAGGTCACCTAATTAGCAGTCAACTTTTTTATTTTTGGGTTGTTTTTGTTTTTGTTGTGATAAAAAATTTAGGATTTAGACTAGATTTTAAAAATCTATACATATCTTTGTTTTTTATCTTGAGAGACTTATGTGAGGTGGAGTTTTGGGAGGTGTTTTTTGTGAGAAATGTACATAGGTTTTTTGAGTGGTTACCTACTGGCCACTTGTTGACTGCCAATTAGCTAACCTCGAGCCGTTGTATAGATTCGATGTTTTTTTATTGGACAGTTACTTGCAAAGTTACCGAATTGTGAAAGACCTGTTTTTAAACACTTTCAACTATAGCTTAGCTATAAGTCGCCAGTATTTGCCTACCCTAACAGCTGCAACATCACGCTTTATTTTTGCGTGAGTCAGCAGGTGCTGCTCGATCGTGAACCTTCCTTGCTTGTCGTCTAGGAGGGTCTCGACTTTGCCCATTCGAAACTGAACGTTAAGATCAGCTATGTTTTCGTCGAGGATATTCCCCGATAGCTGTGGCTCAACGAGCTCGTTCCAAACTGATAATGGGTACAGGTGCAGATAATTTTTGTAGCCTCTTGTTATGACTACCCCGCTAGCAAACTCAGTCCGAAGTTCGGTCGGTATAGTTAACCGCCGCTTATCGTCAAGCTTTCTTTCGAAGTAATCTGTTTGGGCCATTGTTTTTTAAATCTGCCGAGTGGTTTTTGTTTTTAGCGTGGAGTTTGGTTACCCACGTTTACCCACTGAACCTACAATACTACCCACCACGACCCACTGCAAGTATATAATTATAATAAATGACCCGATTAGCATACTTATCCACAGTTTTGCATGAGTTACAATATTACACGCTGCATATAGTGCTTAAGCCTAGGCTACAAACACTAGCGCTTTTGTGATATCAGTTCTGGAATACGCTCGGCCATAACAGCTTGAAACGTATAGGCCCATGTTTTGTATGCTTTTGTACTAGGATGATACATATCTGCTGCGTGTAGACCTAGGCCTTTCATGGCACCAGTAGCGCTATATATGTCTACTAGGTGATGGTTTGTGGCCGCAATCAGACGTACAGTAATTTTATTTGCCTCTTGTACGCGCCAATCTAGCTTAGCGTGTCGCCCGTTAAATGTCGGTATAAGTGCAAAATATGTTTCTTTAGGTATTGCAGATAGCAGCGTGCGCATATCGGATTCGTACCGTTCGGCTTCAAACTTCGCAATATCATTTGATCCAACAGATACAGTAACTATATTAGGAATCTCGCTCATTTGCATTTTTGGTAGTTGGCCGCGCACTACATCGGCAACAGTGGCACCAGATACACTGAAGTTTTTTATAGCAACCTGGCGGCCCGTTTGCTTATGCAACCATTGAGCCGTACGGTAAGGATAGCTGCTTGTAAGCTGGTTCGATCCAATACCCTGTGCTGTGGAATCACCAAGCACTATATATACTAGTGCCCCTTCTGGCGTTGGCTTCGCAGCTATGTTTTGCCAAGAAGTTTTGTATAATTTAATTCGCATAAGCAGCAAAATTAGCATGCCGCCCCACACCGTCAAAACTGTTAATAGTAATCCTAGTAAGTATTGTGCCATATACTAAAGGATTGTACCTTATTTTTAGGCCTTTTGGCTATAATCTGCTAAATCTATAGCCATGGTTACCACGCCGCTGGCCTGTGCAATTGCACGGTAACCAATCGCTTCGTACGTAGCAACTGCACGGGTGTTGTTAAGTTCAGTTTTGAGCCAAACATCTTTTTGGCCATAGTGCTCAAACGCTGCCCGGTGCGCACTGTGCGCAAAAGGTTTAGATAGGCGTATATTTAAATAACCCCTGTACAGCCGGTGGGCATATGTAAGTTCTGCCTAGGGCGCTTCAGCCGAATGCTTAGGCCTAAACCAAGCCAGTCCAGCAAGCTGATTACTTGGTTGGTGTATTAAGGGTAATAATAATTGTTCTGTATTAAAACGTAACCGAACTGCATCAACACTACTAAATCGTTCTATGTCGTCTTTGGTTGCCTTTTGTATATGCTCCTGCCGCGAACTAGCAACAATTTGCTCAGCGATTTCATCACTAAGTTGGTCGCTGCTTACTATGGGCATAACCACTAGGTCTAAGGATTCTATATTTGCCATACTTATATTGTACGGTGCTTGGCGTAGACTAGTCTAAAGAATATTTACAACACTTGTTTGAAGTATTACAAGGTGTTACTAAAACTAGGGTCGCTAGCGCCACAGGCTGGTCTTTAGGCCACCTGTAGAGCGCACTGGTTTTAGTAATAGCTTGTAATGCGCTACTGCTCTACTTTTTGTTGGCAAGCCACATGGCCCACCACTTGGCACTTGGGCGCACCGTGCGCTTCATGCCATTTGCGCGGTCTACCGCCACTAGGCCAAACTTCGGCCACCAACCATATGCCCATTCAAAGTTATCTAACAGGCTCCAGTGTAGATAGCCTTGAACTCTAACACCTTCGCTTAAAGCCTTCTCGATAGCAATCATGCTTTCTTCTAACCACCAACGGCGATACTGGTCGTTAGCATCTGCTAGGCCATTTTCGGTAATAATTATTGGTTTTTTATAATGCGACCAAATACGAACCATCAAATGGTAAATGCCTTCGGGTTCCATATACCAGCCAAGATCACTAAGTGGAACCGATGGGTTAACTTTATAAAAAAACTTTAAGCCCAAAACATCTTTAAAACTGCCTACCCTGTAATAATCCGTAAAGTAATAATTAAAACCAATAAAGTCTTGGTACCGCTTTATACGGTTTAAAAACCACCAGTTACCTAAGTAGCGCATTACCCACGTTACAATCTGGTCTAGTACATTGTGGGGACGCTTTGCCTGCATGTTGGCAAGCTGCGGCGCCGTGCCTACCTGCAATTTGCTATTGGCTTTCTTTAGTATTTTGTAACTACGTTTGTGGGCAAGCGTAAGGTTGTAGTAAACGGCCAAAAATTTGAATGGCTTTTTAAGGTTTGGTGGCCATTCACCTGTTGCATAGCCAAAACTAGCATATATATTAGGTTCGTTAAGCGTAATAATGTACTTAAGGTCTTTAATTTGTAGTTCTTCGCACAGCTTTTGCACAAACCTATCAAAATATTGCAAATTGGCTCGCTTAGCAAAGCCACCCTTGTCTGTAAACCATATTGGTAATGTCCAGTGCCAAATATTTAGTATAGGTTCAATATCTTTATCTAACATCGTCTGAATGTACTGCTTATAGTGTTCCCATTCGTGCTTGTTCCAAACCCCCTCTTCGGGTTCTACGCGCGACCATTCAATACCAAACCTATAGCTATTTAAGTTTAATTTCTTTAAAATAGCCATATCGTGCGGATATAACTTGTAGTGTTCTATACCCCTACCAGATATATAGTTCTGGGGTGTTTCGGCTTGGGCTTTAAAATTCTCCCAGCCTGGTATCCACGATAATCTTTGCTTAGCTGTTTTGGCCTGTTTTGCCGCAACTGACAGCTCCCACTGGGTCCACTGGTTGTGCGTATGGCCTTCTACCTGGTGACTGGCAGTACTTGCGCCCCACAAAAAGTCTTTTGGGAACAGCTTTTTTTGTTTATCCATAAGCCTTATTGTAACAAACCTCTGTTAAATTACGGCATTTGCGTGTAATACTGCGCTAAAGCTTCGATTTGCCGGGGTCCTGTCGACAGGTCTGCCCCTATCTTATTTTAGGATTACCTAAAAAAGCTGGGGCGCCCCACCTGTCGCCACCCCAATTTAATAAATATTAGCTACCGCACTCAATGGCCGCGGCTAATAGAAGTTAGTACAGGTGTTGGTGATCGGCTAAAGATTTAGCCGACATTGCACGCAGTGAGGATTCTAACTGATAAGCGTCGGGGCTGATTTGCAAGGCCATAGCGTTCATGCCCTTTAGGTAAACATGCTTTAGGTTTTTTACACGCGACAGCGCTACATAGCCCATGCCTGGCGTAAAAGCCCGCGATAAATCAATCTCTGCAGCGTCTAGTGTCATACCCTGGCTTTTGTGCACAGTAATTGCCC
>JAYUPU010000027.1:0-4777 GCA_043759925.1 bacterium
ATCTAAGCGAACAATGTTTATTGCCAGGCAAAGTATTTGGATCGGCATAACCTTGAGCTTTGGTTTAATGCTAATATTTGCAACTGGCAAGTTTAAACCTTCAACTGGTGCAGCAGTACAAGAACTAGTAGACGTGGCCGTTATTATCAACGCCTTGCGTGCCCATAGCGGCAAATTGCTACGCTAGAGCATTTAAACTTAAAACAACCAGCAGGGGCACCGTAACGTTGTCTAGGCCATAAGGCGACACGGCTTCTAGTAGTGCTGCGCCCAATGGCAATAATATTAAGCAGCTTGTGCTACCAGATATTAACGCGTTTTTGCCACCAATAAGTAAACCCATAGATATAACAGCATATGCAAAAATAATATATGTGCCGGTACCTACTAATGTTTTATTAGTTTTTAAAATTTTAATTTTACTGTGTTTATTGCCCCATTTTTTGCCAGCTAAAGCAGCCATACCATCTGGAATAGCAACGAATAATACTGCCAAGGCAAAAATCCAGTCTGCTTGTGCGAGCATTGCTATAATCAATATGCTAATCGGGTAAAGTATTTCACCATACGTAGTACGCTTAACATCGTGTATGGCGTGGAATATTTTAAACTGGCGTGAGAGTATTAACACTAATATAGCGGCACATGCAATTAGCTTTATAGCCTCCATACTCATAAAATATGGCCAGGTTGCTATAAACATGCCTAGAATCATATGTACTAGTTTACGGCCATATTCGCCCGCTATTATCTTTTTACGCCACAGTACCTCTGAAACCACTAATAAGAGTCCGACGAACAATATTGCGAGTATGGCAAAAGGCATAGTTGCATTGTAACCTAGCGCCGGTAAAATTACATTGAAACTGCTGTCATAATTGCCAAATTAACACTTCTCAGGTATAATCCAGTATGACTTAATTACGGGGATTGGCGCAGTTGGCTAGCGCGTGCGGTTTGGGACCGCAAGGTCGAAGGTTCGAGTCCTTTATCCCCGACCAATAGATATTTCGTCTAAATCCGTCATCAAATTGTATGGCGGATTTAATTTTATAACAGGGACAATATCGTTTCCAGCACGTAGGTTCAACACCCGACATGGTTACTAATATATAGGTTTAAGTCAACATTGCATAGTATGTTTTTTAACAGGGGTGGGCGAAAATAACACAAACCCTTGACAAGCACCTATGTCGCTAAAAATTAGAGTCTACCCCTGTTAAGTGCTGTCGTAGAATGTTAATTGTGCGACATAAAATATGTCTAAAGTTGCTTGATACTTACAATGTTATCGCAGGTTATCTTGCCATAATTGGCTTCTGTTCCACATAAAGCCGTATCGCCTGTTTGAGAAATATAGTTTGAAGTACATTCAAAGTCATATTTAGGCTGGATGCCGCTAAGCTCTTGCTGGTTGTATTTGCAGGGTTCAACCGATTTTGTTTTTAGAGCTTTTGCAGTTTGACAAGAGGTAGGCGTATTGGTGGCACAGTTGTCTGTACTGAATAGATACTCTGGCTTTACACTTGATAAGGCTTCTTTTTGTCCGATAAGCGAAGTTCCAGTAACCTTGCAAGAATCACCCTGTGTGCTGGTAGGAGTGTTGTTGTAGTCTATTTTCCACCAGTACTTTTCACGCTCAAATACCAACTTTGGCTTCACTTCAATATCGTCAACAGATAATGAATTAACCTTACCACAGCCTAGCGTATATACAGAGGGGTCGTGGTTTGCTACTCGTGGTGGTCCGGCAAAATCAAATAAATTGTCGTTTTCATCAAACCACCCTACAAAGGTAGCACATTCAGCAAGAAAGCCACATTCAAACTCCCACTGCCTTTCAATCGCTCCAGCAACCACATATACTCTTGTTACGGATTTGTCGCTATCAGTAACCTTATGTGTTTCTTGCTCGCACCTATAAAAAGGATAGGTTGATTTTTCTGCTTGCAACAGCTTGTCAGCAAGCCCCTTGCACTGATTTGATTGAACATTAGTAACAATTCCAGTAAGCGGCGTTTCTCTACCCAGTAGAGTGAGAGCTACTGTCCCCGCTACTAATAAGACGAGTAATACAGAAACTATAATAATGGCTAGTTTACGTTTTCTATTCACTAGATATTATTATGCAGCTTCTGCATCAGCAGAACAAGCTAGTACACCAAATTTTCAATTTGGACCGCCCTGGCTTTTGGGTTACAAGCATTTCTAAGGTCAACTAGGATACTTTTTGCTTCTTCTGGGTACTCCAACAGATTATTCAGCAGTTCGTGTAGGGTATGTTCGACCCGACCAACTAAAAAGCTCCTATTGCTAGGAGCTTTTTTTGTTTTTGTGAGTTTGTTACGTTTGTTTGTATTTTAGTGCGATTTGGGATGGAAAGCGAGGACCGCAAACAAGCCGTATTTTAATACGGTGCTGTGCGGACCGCAACTTTACGCCCTAAGCGTGCAAAATACAGATAAACTACTTAGCGAACTCTATAGCACGAGTTTCGCGGATAACATTAACCTTGATAGTACCCGGGTACTGCATAGTGCTTTCAATTTTTGTTGCAACATCGCGTGCAAGCTTGATTGCACCTAAATCATCCATCTCGGTTGGGCGTACAAAGATACGTACTTCGCGGCCAGCGCTAATAGCATATGCTTTATCTACACCCTTAAACTGTACGGCAACATTTTCTAGGTCACGCATGCGCTCAGCAAAGTTTTCGGCGCTAATGTTACGTGCACCTGGGCGGGCGGCACTAATCGCATCTACAACGCGTATAATAATCGCTTCAACACTTGTTGCCTCAACATCATCGTGGTGTTGTTCGGCAGCTAGGCAAACTTCCTCTGGTACACCATACTTGCGGGCCATTTCGCCACTAATATGGTGATGCTTGCCTTCCATTTTGTGGGTAAGTGCTTTACCCATATCGTGTATAAGTGCAGCATATTTTGCAGTTTTTACATTAACACCGAGTTGTTCGGCTATAATACCGGCCATATGTGCCATTTCGGTACTGTGCTTAAGTACGTTTTGGCCGTAACTTGTACGATATTTAAGTTCACCAAGTAACTGCAAAACCTCTTTAGGAATACCAACAATACCCACTTCACGGGCTGCATCTTCGGCTGCATGCATAACTTCTTTTTGAACTTGTTTTTGTGCTTTTTCGACAACTTCCTCGATGCGTCCAGGGTGGATACGACCATCTTTCATAAGCATTTCCATTGTTACACGTGCAGTTTCACGCCTAATTGGGTCGAACGAGCTTAAGATAACCATTCCCGGTGTGTCATCTACCATTATATCTACGCCTGTTGCGCGCTGGATGGCTTGAATGTTACGTCCTTCTTTACCAATGATGCGGCCCTTCATTTCGTCGTCTGTAAGTTTTAGGGCTGTCACGGTGCGCTCAGCAGTAACTTCGCTAGCCATACGTTCCATTGCTTGCACAATAACAAGGCTAGCAAGTTCTTCGGCATTTTCTTTAGCTTCGTTTTGTAGCTTGTTAATTAAACCCTTAAGGTCGTTTTTGATGTCTCGCTCTGTCATTTGCATTAGTTTTTCGGCAGCTTCTGTTTGCTTTAACTTAGCAATTTTCTCTAGCTTTTCTTGTTGTTTAGTACGTATACTACGAATTTCTGTCTTTAGTTCTTCCATTTCGTCTTCGGCAACACGCAGTTTTTCGCCGCGCTTATCTATTACGTCTAATTTGCCATCAAGTGATTCTTCGCGGGCTAATAGGCGCTTTTCGATTTCTTTAACTTCGTTGCGGCGCTTTTGTTCATCACGCCGTGCATCGTCAGCAATTTCGTTTGCTTCACTTTTAGCATTTTCTACAATTTTTGCGGCATCCTTGCGGGCCTTCTCGAGTTCTTTTTTAGCAACAACCTCGGCGCTACCTAATTTTTTTTTGGTGGTATAGGTACTGGCTCCGTAGCCCACTCCCAAACCAGCCACTGCTAATATTACAGCTAGTATTTCCATAATTAATCCTGTGTTTCTATCACTGTATGCGTTTGCCTACATCACTATCACTTCATTAGCAGACTACTAGCAACAGAAAATCAAAAGTTATAAGTTATATTTTAGTCAGATCCCCGAACATGCGCGAAATCTATGTATATAATACGGCGCTGGGGGCATCTATTGCAACTATATTTGTGTGGCAAAAATTACCGTACGTTTTTGTGTGTCATCACTGACTTTTGAGTACATTCCGTAGGCAGACAAAATTGTTAAATCATGTTTACCGTTATTCTCAGGCGTAATAAATGTAGATATGTCATCCTCGGGTTGGGCTTTGTATAGTTTTGTGATGCGGTAATGAATTGTCGTTCCATCGCCCTTTTCTATATATATAGAATCACCAGGGACTAGTTTATCTACTCCCCAGAGCGCACCTTGCTGTGTAGCGCCCATTAAATGTCCAATTAAAATAGATGGACCTTCATTTTCGCCAGGTTTAACACTGCCGTCATACCAACCTATGTCATAAATGTTAGTTGGGAAAGCAACAGCCCCTTTACTGTCTATGCCAAGCCTTCGTACCCGGGCGTTTAAGGATAGCCCAGGAATACTAATGTACCTTGGGTAAGATGCGGCAACTAAATAAGTCTTAATATCTTGGTCGGACGGTTTTTGTTCTGATGGTTCGTTGCTAACTTTTTTTACGCCATTTGTTTGCAAACCTAGAACATCACTAGTTGATGGGGGCTTATTTAAGCTAATAAGCTGATTAGTCCCAAAACCTACCAGAAATAAAAATGATGCTACACCTACA
>JAYUPU010000028.1:0-4694 GCA_043759925.1 bacterium
GTAATGGCACGCACACGGTTAAGCCCACCAAGTTCACCCGATTTTTCGTCGCGGTACACCGTTGTTGTTTCAAGGTAGCGTATTGGCATGTCACGGTAACTGCGCTGTTTGCTTGCAAATATGCGGGTGTGGTGCGGGCAGTTCATAGGTTTTAATACAAGTTCGTCGCTCGTTTCTTGGCTTTTTACCAAAAACAGCTCGTCGCCAAATTTTGCCCAGTGACCACTGGTTTTGTATAGTTCATTTTTGGTGACATTGGGTGTCCACACCTTTAAAAACCCGCGCGACTGTCTAAGTTGGTTCGAAAAAGCAGCAAGTTCTTCGCGCAGTACGGTACCTCGCGGAGTAAACATTGGCAGGCCTGATCCAACCATATCGCTAAACACAAACAAATCTAGTTCTTGGCCTAGTTTACGGTGGTCACGCTTCTTGGCTTCTTCTAACATAGTTAGGTGCGCGGCTAAATCTTCTTTTGTAGCAAACGCAACACCGTACAAGCGCTGCATTTGTGGATTATCATCCTTGCCACGCCAATATGCACCAGCCACGCGCATTAGTTTAAATGCACCGACTTTGTCTGTACTGGCTACATGCGGGCCGCGGCATAAATCTTTAAAATCACCGTTTTGATAAAAGCTAACGGCGTCTACTTTGCTATCTTTGCCAGCCTCTACTCCCAACGTGTCTGCGTCAAGGCCACTAGCAACGGTTGTTCCGGCCCTTTTAAGGTCGTTTAGCAGCTCTTGCTTGTAGGGTTGGCCATTTTCTTTAGCCCACGCTAATGCAGCGTCTACAGGCATGGTGGTGCGCTCAAACGGCTGACTTGCACCCACGACCTTGCGCATTTCTTTTTCGATCGTTTTAAAATCGTCTTCGCTGATGGTAATACCAGGGATGTCTATATCGTAGTAAAAGCCGTGTTCTACCACTGGGCCAACACCTAACTTAGCGGTTGGCCATAGTTTTGTGACCGCTGTTGCCATAATATGTGCCAAGCTGTGGCGCATGGCGTGCAGGTCGTTTTGTTTGTCTGACATAGTTGGTTTCCCTCTATTTAGATAATAAAAGACGCTTATGAACTACAACGACCTTGTCGTACATTATGGTTCATGAGCGTCTTGGGCCCCATTTTAGGGCGGTTCCACCAAAACATTTTACTCTTGTAAGCTTACTTTTACCGCTAATCTTACCTTGTATTGCGGGAGTTCGGTAGCTGGTGAGGCCACGTCAACACTCTGTTAACACTATACATTATGTGTTGCCAAACAAAAAGTCGGGCTTTCTCGCAAATAAGCCCGACTATAGTGGTGGTTGTGTCTTTAAAAACACCTCCCAAAACCCAACCTTAACGTAGTATACATTATGGTAGCGCTTTAATGCTAGTAGATTTTTGCTAGGTTTTCCACATGTACACAATTCCACAGCCACTTATCCACTAAGATTATACGGCTAGTGCTTATTTATTTATACCGTATGCGGTATAAATACTCACACTGGGGCTTATATTAACAGATTGAAATGACTCGTACCTATGCTATACTGTATATATATGAAATCTAAGTGGTTCGAGTCAAAGCCAACAGCGGTGGCACTACGTAAAAATGGTTTATCTATCAATGATATCGAAGAAGAATTGGGTATTCCTCGCTCCACACTTAGTGGTTGGTTCAAAGACGTAGTTATGGACGATACATTAAAGGCACGCTTACAGAAGAATAAGGAAGAAGCCTGGGCCAGGGCTAGAGTTAACTCAGCTATCTGGCACAAAGCCCAAAAAGCAGCCCGCATTGCAGAAGCCGAGGCTGAGGCACAAAAGGTAATGGATCGTCTGATTATTAATAATGATCTGTTAGATATAGCCTTCGCTATGCTGTACTTAGGAGAGGGCGCGAAAAATGGAACAACCTCACTAGCAAGCTCTGACCCTAAAATTTTAAACTTTGTACTTGTTGCACTTGACCGTGTATACAAAATACCCAGGAATATAGTTAGATGCGAACTACACCTTAGGATGGACCAAGATAAACTTGAACTCCAGGAATACTGGTCAAAACAATTAAATATCCCTATAGAAAACTTTAAGTATACCGCTTTTGACAAAAGAAGTTTAGGCAAACCTACCTATGACCATTATAAAGGGGTTTGTGTGTTACAGTGCGGCAATATAGCAGTGCAAAGGAAGCTAATAAGTCTGTACAGCCTGTTCTGTGATAAAATATCAAAGCTATAAGGGCAATTAGCTCATTTGGCTAGAGCGCGTCTTTGACGTAGACGAGGTGGCAGGTTCAAATCCTGCATTGCCCACCAATAAAGATTCCCACTAAAGTGGGATTTTTTTATCTGTTACAATACAAAATATGAATACACCTAAACTTGATAGTTCTATTACTGAGCAAATGCTTAAACGCGCAGAGGCTACCTTGTCTAAGACGTATCCCAAGCCTTATGAAGGTTACGCCGTTTGCCTATATACCAAAGGTGGTAACTTTTATGATGGAGCGTCATACCAATCTGATACTCAGACATTAACTATGCACTCAGAGGCTACAGCACTAGCCAATGCTGCACTGCACGGCGAAACCGATATAGTAGCAATGACCGGCCCAAACTGTCACATTTGCAAACAACTTATTTGGGAAAGTTCGCTTAGATCAGGGATAGATACTCTTATTGTTATTAAAGAAGCTAACGATACTAAAATTATCCCCATATCAGAACTAATGCCCTACGCGTGGCCAGATAAAAACGGCGATAAGTAATTTACTATTTAGTTACTAGAATCTGGGGCAAGTGATCTGATACTTCGTTATATGGTACTTGGTAGCTTACAACTGGCACGCTGGCACTTACAAACACGTAATCTGCAAAATACTGCTTACTATCAGGATATTTTTCCCAACTTATATGGTTACGCGTAGAGGTAATGCCGTAGTCGCTAATTAAGTCTTTGTAACCGGCTTGGGCGAAGGCCTTTATGCTTTGGTTTATAGGCAGCAGGTTAAAATCGCCGCCTATAATTTTTTGGCCTGGTTTATCTGCAAAAAAGTCTATAAGAATCTGCGACTGCGACACCCGCGCTTGTGTATCCAATTTGTCACTTGGCTTGGGGGTGCCGTGCACATTACATATATACAGCGGTTCGCCGTCTATCATTATTTGTATATAGTTTGCTAGCCCGTGTAAATTATCGGCACGTAGCAGCTCGCCGCTATCTTGAATTGTGATATCGTTTGCTACATATATTGCTTGGTTAAAATGATCGTACTCTGCAACATATTTTTCGTTATACAACTTGGTGTGGTTTGGCAGCAGGCTGTCAGCAATAGCCAGCATCTCGGACTCTGCCTCTTGTAAGCAAAATATATCTGCGTCTATGTTGGCAGTTATAAAATCAGCTATTGGCCCGGACAAATTTGCGTTCCAGGTGTTTAAAAAAACTATTTTCACAGATTACATAGTACCATGAGCGGTATTGCTAGTCTGGTAGGCTTCGCATAGCCTGGTCATATAGCGCAGGTTGTGAATACTGGCCAGCGTGCCGGCAAGCGGTTCGCCCACCTTGAACTGGTGGCGCAAAAACGCTTTAGTAAAACCGTTTGCACAGGCGTAGCAGTCACAACCGGGCTGTATTGGTGAAGTATCTAGGGCAAAACGCTCGTTTGTAAGGTGTATTTTTGCGTCATTGGTTGTCCATACCGTGGCGTGGCGGGCATTACGGGTTGGCAGTACACAGTCCAGCATGTCTATACCGTTTTGCACGGCTATTTTTAAGTCTTCGGGCGTGCCAACACCTAGCAAAAAACGTGGTTTATCTGCACGGTACAAGGGCGCTAACGCCTGCAAAACCGTGGTCATTTGGGCGCGCGTTTCGCCAACGCTAAGGCCACCAATAGCAATACCATCAGCGTCGCTATTTTGTACAATGTCTAGGCTTTGTTTACGCAATTCTAGGTCTAAACCGCCCTGCACCACTCCAAATAACAGCGGCCGCTGCGCGTCTGACATACCTGCTGTAAGGCGCTTAAATTCAACAATACATCTGTCTAGCCAGCGGTGGGTGCGGTCAAATGCTTCTTTAACATCTTTGTCTGACACCGTGTGGTCTAGGCCTACTAAATGGTCAAAGGCAACTATCATATCGGCACCCAAATCAAGCTGAATTTGCATAGAAATCTCGGGGCTAATAAAGTGCTTATCGCCTGTTTTCGGGTCTTTAAAATGCACACCTTCCTCGGTAATTTTAGTGTGTTTACCAAGGCTAAAAACCTGGAAACCGCCGCTATCTGTTAACATTGGCCCTTGCCTATTAGCGAACGCATGCAGGCCACCAAGTTGTTTTATTGCCTGTTCACCTGGCTGCAAATGTAAATGGTAGGTGTTAGCCAGTACTATCTGCACCCCCGTATCGGCCACCTGTTGAGGGGTCAAACCTTTTACAGCACCGCGTGTGCCATCAGGCATAAAAGTAGGCGTATTTACCACCCCACGGCGGGTTGTAAGTTGCCCTGTGCGGCCAAAATCGCCAAAATTACTGATTGTTTTAAACGTAGACATCTTATAACAGAGTATACACTACCTGTTGGCAAGCCTACAGAGTATTGCTTTTTTATAGTTGTTATGCTATAGTAGTAATCCTCAAGACGGAGTTCTTAGAGAAGCACATTCACATTTCGAAGGCAATATGCTTTCGAACT
>JAYUPU010000029.1:0-12552 GCA_043759925.1 bacterium
AGCCATTCGGCAACTACTGGTGCTGGCATACCAAAGGTTAGGGCGGTTGTACTGCCACTGTGCTGGCCTATTTTTTGCAGTTGTTCATATGATGCAACAATAGTTGTGTTTGCGCGCTGCAGTAGGTCTGTGGGTGCCAGTATAAAGTAATCTACGCAATCTTTAGTAATACAAAGTGGGCCAGAATACTTTTTAGTAAAAGCATCTAACAATACTGCAGTTTCGCTATTTTTGCCAAGGTCACCGGCTACTAAAACGTATTCTGCCCACGCGGCGTGCACCAACATGCTATCGAGTGCTAGTTTACTAAAGCTGCCGCTGGGGTTAGTGGGTGCGTAATATGCGTCCGGCACGCTGCCGCCTATAACCTTGGTTAAGGCATCGGGCATTAGTACGCGCAAAGCGCCTGCCCCTGCGCTGTCAGCCGCTGCATATGCCTCGGCCGGCGCTGCAAAACCAAACTTATTGCCACCAATTACTAATAGCTTGCCGGCTTTGGCCTTGTTTTCGGGCCTGGCCCATAAAATATCTTCAAAAAGTGGTTTATCTGTTTGCTGTTGCCAAAAATCGCTCATACGTTGACTGATTTTAGCACGTATTGGCCGTTTAGCATCTGCATGCCGTAAATTACATCTTTACGTTCTATTACAACCATCCAGCCCTTTTCGCGGGCAGCACTAAAAAGTTCCTGGTTGGGGTTAAAAACAATGGGTTGTTCTACCATGCTAAACATAGGAGTATCTTTGCTTGTGTCGCCTACCGCAATGCTACCCTTGGTGTTTAGGTTGTTTTGGGTAATTATACTTTGCAATATTTGATCTTTATTGGCGCTAAACTTTGTCATTTCACCAGTAAGGTTAGTGCCGTCGTCTACGTATTTAATATGTGCTGCGCAGGTATCAAAACCAAGCGCCTTAGATACAGTTTGTACGGCGTATTGTTCTGAACCAGATATGGCAATTAAGTAAAAACCGTTCTTTTTAAGGGTATCTATAAGCTGGCGTGTATAAACATAGGTAGTCGAATTTAGCGAATTTGCAACGGCATCTACAACTTCGTGGTAATGGGCAAGGCTAAGTGTGCCGCCACTGTGCTTAATAAGCATATCTAGGCCCATTTTCATGTATTCACCAAAATTATCATCTGCTATACGCTGCCTGCCGTCGTGCAAAAAGCGTTCTATGTCACCCGCAATGGCGCCGTCAATCTGCCCACGGTTAACAAACTCTTTAACAATAAGTTGCAGCAATGTTTTGCGTACAATTGTTCCGTCTATATCAAATGCTGCGAATTGTCTGCTCATGCACCTAGTATAACTAATTTTCGACGGTTATGCTTACTGGGCAATGATCGCTACCCATAACATCGGCGTGGATAACCGCATCTGTGATATTTGCAGCCACGGATTTTGATGCTAGCCAGTAGTCAATACGCCACCCAACATTACGCTGGCGTGCGCCACCCCAGGCGGTCCACCAGGTGTAGGCTTCGGTTTTATCAGGATACTGTGCCCTAAAGGTATCTACAAAACCAGCTTCCATAAAATTAGTAAACCCCCCCCGTTCTTCGTTAGTAAAGCCGTGTTTGCCGACGTTCTCTTTTGGTTTTGCTAAGTCAATCTCGTTATGAGCAACGTTAAAATCACCACACGCTAATACCGGGGCGTCCTGTTCAAGTTCTTGCAGGTGGTCTAAAAATGCCTTATCCCAAATGTTGTAGCGCAGGCTCAAGCGTTCCAGTTTATCTTTGCTGTTAGGGGTATAAACTGTAACAACCCAAACACCGTCAATTTTGGCGCTTAGCACCCTACCTTCGCGGCTGGTATCGCCAAAGCTATCGGTAAAGTTGTATTTTTTTTGGATTGCGTCGCTAAAGCCGTTTTGTATGTGTGACGGTTCTATCTTACTAAATATTGCCGTACCGCTGTAGCCTTTTTTATCGGCGCTGTGCCAGTATTCTTTATAGTTTGGTAGGTCTACAGGGCTTTGGTCGGGCTGGGCCTTTGTTTCTTGCAGGCAAATTACATCTGGGTCGTGCTTGGCTATAAAATCCTGGAACAATCCTTTGTTCCAAACTGCCCTAATGCCATTTACATTCCAAGAGTATAACTTCATGGGGGTATTGTAGCAGTTTTTAGCGTGCTAATAATTGTTTTAAGTGTCTGTTTTCTCAGCAGTAAAGCCCCCCAGCGTGCTACAATTTGTACCAATGGCTTATAAGCGAATTTTACTTAAACTATCTGGCGAACAGTTAGCTGGCAAATTTGATAGCGGGTTAGACCCCGAAAGAGCCGCTTGGCTGGCAACAGAAATCAAAAAGGTAGTAGACAGTGGTTGCCAAGTAGTAATTATGGTTGGTGGTGGCAACTATGTGCGCGGTGCCCAAATTGCTGGCCACGGCATTAAGCGTGTAACAGCCGACCATATGGGCATGCTAGGCACCATGATGAATGCCTTAGCTATAACAGACATATTTGAAGCCCAAGGTTTGGCTACACGCTGCCTTAGCAACATATTTGCCGAACAAGTGGCCGAGCCATTTGTGCACCGACTAGCCGAAAAGCATCTGCAAAAAGGCCGCGTTGTTATAGTCGCAGGCGGAATTGGCCGCCCTTACTTAACAACAGACACAGCAGCTGTTAGCTTAGCGCTAGAACTTGGCTGCGACATAGTGCTAAAAAGCACCAAAGTAGACGGCGTTTATGATAAAGACCCTACTAAGTTTGATGATGCTAAAAAGTACACGACACTAAGCTACCAACAGGCGGTAGAAAACCCAGACATAGCTGTGATGGATAAGGCTGCAATGGGGCTTGCTATGGAACACGGCATGCCGCTAGTTATTTTTGAATTAGACAAAGAAGACACACTACTAAGTTTAGTTGACGGGCAACCAATAGGCACAACTATTTGTTGATTTTTATTTAAAATAATTGTATAATCTGAATAATGAATCCAAACCTATCTCAAGAAACAGAGCCTAGTAAGAAGATTAATCCCCTTCATCTGGCCACAATAGCATTAGCAGCTTGCCTTACACTAGAAGCCGAAAACATACCCGCTATTGCGGCACCTGTGGCAATTGCCCGCAGCATTATAAACCTAGTGTAGTTTTAGTTCGCGCCGCACGTTGCGGTCATCGTCGCGTTTTTTTAATGTTGCACGCTTATCGTACTGCTTTTTGCCCCGCCCTACGGCAATGCGTACTTTTATGAACCTTGTGCGTGTTAAAACCTCGGTTGGTACAATGCTAAGTCCTTGTTGTTTGGCTGCTATAAGCTGGTCAATTTCGCGGCCTTTGGCTAATAGTTTACGAGCACGGGTTTGTTCGTCTGCTTCAATTGGTAAGCCACTGCGGCCGGTAATTGTCATGTTGTTTAGCCACAGCTCGCCGTCTTTAATATTTACAAAAGCCCCTTTTAGCTGGCCATGCCCTAGGCGCAAAGCCTTGGTTTCTCGGCCATTCAAAACAACACCGCACAAATAATCATCTTTCAGGTCGTAATCGAACCGTGCGCGGCTATTTTGAATTTTTTTAACTTGGGGCTGCTTGTTTTTCACTATGTAGGACCTTTACCCTATTAGCCATGCATTGGCACTACCATGGCTTGCTATAATCTGAATTATATTCTATCGGTGTAGCTTTAGGCTACTCCTCAAAAATCTAATCAGATTCTATCTAAGCCAGCTAGCACCAGGACATCACTAAAAGAGCAAAAATCCTACAACTATTATAACAGAGATGTTAGCGGTAGGTTTTTAGTTCGGTAACGGCAGTGTCCCACAGGTCTGGGTAGTTACGCTGTTCTTTTAGGTATAGCCACCATTCAGGCCCCCACAAGTATATATCGCGCATTCCAGTAGCCTCAGCATATTTAATGCGGTCTTTAAGCCTTTTTGGGCTTAGTGATTTTTCTATTTCGGTTATTGGTACGGTTTTCATATCCATACCCACGGGCAACCAAGATTCTGCTTGTAGTTCGTGAATAACCATGTCATTGCCTGTCATAATTTCGGCACCACCCGCTAGGCTGGCATAGAACCAGGCCGGCAGTGGGTATTCAAAGTAACGCTTAAGCGTGCTTTTATCCCATACACGCTTGTAGACAGATATGGCAAATTCGTCGGGGCGTGGGTCACCAAGCGGTAGGCCTATCCAGTTATTGCTGCGGCTAATAGTAACCGGCGTGTTTGTATCCAGTGATTTTACATAATGATACTCGTCTACAAGGCGCCAGCGGCTATGGTCTGGGCAAATACCAAACACAGTCATAAAGAACTCGTTTTCTAGCTGGTAACTCTCAAGTGCAGGGTTATCGCCGTAGCGTTCAATGACTTTTTGCATAAATACTTTAAGTTTTGGGTACCATACATCTATGGGTTCTGCCTCTGCCCATGAGGGGGCGTGGCATTCTGGCCAGCGTGGTTGGCGTAGGCCAATTGCCAAACTTACCTTAGCACCAGACGCGTTAGCTTTGGCAAACTGCCAATCTAGGCCTGTGAAATCGTAAGTACCCTCAGTAGGTTCTATATCTTTCCAGTAACTAACAAGCCTAAACTGCTTTATGCCTAGTTCGTCTATCATTTTTTGCATAGTGTCTTGCGGATTAAGGCCAAAATAATTAGCGTAGTTAGGTATAAATGTGGCACCTATACGCAGTGGTTCGTTTTTGTGTTGGTAAATATACCACTGAGCAACACCATACATGCCAGCAGTAAATACAATAATAATGGCGAGTAAAATGCTAATAATTTTGCTAAATATGTTTTTTTGCCAATAGCGTTTAACTGCGTTAATAGGACGCTTAAACCATACTGCTGACTTAGGTTTGTTTGTAGTTGATGAACTTTTTTTTGTAGGCATTTGTTATTATAGACTTTAATGAGTGCTAAAAAAGCGTTAGCGTTAAGTATAGTTATACCAGTTTACAACGAACAAAACCAGATTAAAGGTTGTTTAGATGCTATAAAAAAACAAACGCTTAAGCCCTTACAGGTTATTTTGGTGGACAACAATTGCACAGACAAAACGGTGGAAATTGCAAAAAAATATTCGTTTGTAACTGTTGTGCGCCAACCTAAACAAGGCATTGTGTTTGCCCGTAATACTGGATTTAATGCTGCACGTGGCCACATTATTGGCAGGATTGATGCAGATACACAGTTAGCACCAAACTGGGTTGCTAGTACGGTTGAATATTTTACACAGCACCCACAAATTGCAGCAGTCAGCGGGCCTACACACATACGTGAATGGCGTGGAAAGTTTATTTTGTATTGGGGACATAGGCTAATTTATTATTGGTTTACATGGTTATTTTTGGGCCACCGTACCCTGTTTGGTTCTAACATGGCGCTACTGCAAAGCGCATGGGTAGATGTTGCACCAAGTACGTGTTTGCAAACGCGTATACACGAAGATATGGACTTAAGCATGCATCTAAAAAAACAAGGCTACAATATTGGTTTTAGTGACAATTTACAGGCTACAATTTCACCGCGCCGTATTGTACGCATGTGGCACTACCCCCTAATGTGGATACGCACTAAAACCGATCACTGGTCTTGGTTAGATCGCCCTAGCAAATAGTATATTATGCCCACAATTGCAGCTAATCCTATCCAGCCAAAAACAAAAAACCAAGCTGCCCCGTTAAGGCTAGGGAAAACTTGGTCTAGATCGACCGCGTAGGCTGGGTTTGCATAGCGCAGCTGCCCGCGGCTTATTGCCAACGTAAACAAGCTTAAAAGATGTATTAGCCCGCCAATGCCAATAGCAAGCAATGTGGCGTGGGCAAAGCGTTTAAAATTAATGCTCATGAAGCTATTGTACCCTAATTTTATTGCTGACACTGCGCCCATAAACCTGCATTTTGTTGTTTACCATGCTGTTCGGCGTCTGTAAATTCCTGGCTTTTACTAAATGCAAAACCTGTATATGCCCGGGCGTTGCCGGTTTGCAAAAGTTGCTTATTAAACAGCGTGCCGTCTTGCAAATATACATAACGCAGTAACCTATCATAGCGGTCACGGTTAGTGCTAAGCGGGTCGCTGACCAGCCTAACTCTTACCTTATCTAGTTTGCCGTGCGAAAAGGTGCTGGCCTGGGGCCCGTAACATTGCACGGGTTTGCGTGGATCTTTTGTTTCGGGCGTGTCTACGCCAATTAGCCGCACCTTTTCGGTACGTCCTGCCATTGTAACTGCAATAGTGTCGCCGTCATATACCTCAACAACGCTGTACAGGCCACTGCCCGTGGCTGCGCGCCACAGCACGGCGACGCACACCATAGCCAACATAAGTATTGCCAACTTTTTTATCATTGTTGCAATGGTACTGGTAAGCACGGCGCCTATGCAAGCATAGGCAATATGTTTTTATCGCCCTATAATTGTTTTTGTATGTAGGCAGCTGTAATTTTAGTACCGTCAAGTGGTATGTTCGGTTCAGATTCATTAGGTGGTTCAAATATGTCGGCTACACGTTCAAAAAGGTCGTGTGCAGATTCGTTTTTGGGTACTAATAGCGGATGCTGAGTATCCAGACGGCGCTGTTTTGCCATGTCGCGGTGGACTTGCAGCCAAAACAACTGCACATCAGCACCTAGCTTTTTGGCCAATACGTATTTTTCTTCGCGGTGTATTAGACGGTTCAAATTGGCATCATAAACAACACTAGCGCCGTTCTTAAGCAGAAGTTCGCACATGTAGTCTAGCATTTTATATAAGCTATCGTGTTCTTCTTGGCTAAAAGTTGGCTTATCAAAAAGACTAAGCCTAAAACCATCACTACTAAGGTGTACCGCACCCGTTAGCTGTGCTAATTGCTTAGCAGCTGTTGTTTTACCAGACCCAGGCAAACCTAACAATAAGTATAGCTTTGGTTTGGCAGCGGTCTTTTGGCTAGTCATGGTTTAGTAATCTATACCTTTATTTGCTAAGAATTTATCGTCAAAATGGTGCTTAATTTTGGTCATATCTGTAGCAATGTCTGTTAGGCCAATAAGTTCCCCAGGGAAGTTGCGCCCAGTCAAGCAAATGCTAGTTTTTTTACTGCGGTTTTTAAGTAGTTTTTTAATACTGTCTTTTGGCAACAAACCGTCATGCACTGCGTTATTAATCTCGTCACAAATTACAATATCCCAATCGCCACTGCTAGCTTTTTGCATGGCAATATCAAAGGTATCTTGGGCGGCTTGCTTATGCTCGGCTTCGGTTACATTTTTAGCGCTAATATAGCCGGCATTGTAAAACCCCTTGCCGCCGCGGTAATAAAACAGCTTAGCGCCATAAACATCAGCCGCTATCAATTTTTCAATAAATTTAGATTCGCCAGTTTCCCACATTTTTACAAACTGCACATAGGCAACAGCCCAATCGCGGCCCAGTGCCCTGGCAAGTAAACCAACACTTGCGCTAGTTTTGCCCTTACCCTCCCCTGTATAAACAACTACAACCGATTCTTTGGTTTTAAAATCTTCAAACGCCATATTGCTTTAGTATAGCAAAACTGTCTAGTTAAAACGTGACTTGTTTTTTTACAAAAGCCAGAGAATTAAGTGCAAAATCTTGCCTACCACCTGCTCCGGGCTGAACTTGGTGTATGGCTGCATTTAGACCCAATGCTCTACTACTACCGGCAGCTGCGCAAAAAATTGCAGGTTCACTAAATGTTATTTGTATACAGCCGTCAGCAACTGTAAGCTCTGGCCGAATAATTTGGCCATGGTCGGCAATTTGCCTTCTTACTTTAACAGTGTGCCTATCAAAAGCATCATCTATGGCTTCAGTTTCATAATCACCTGTATCTATAAGTTTCCAGGAAGTTACGCCGCTTTGGTGGGCCCAAAATGTTTTTGGTGGTAGCGAATCATCTAATGTGCAGTCAACATGGGCACCAGTCATTTTTGTGCCAGTAAAAGATAATATCTGCCCACAGTAGTCGGCATTAGCGCTAATACTTGGGTCGTCTGTTCTTGCAACCAGTAAGGCACCTTTTTTAAACACACCCTGCGGATCGTCAGGTTTAATATCGTCAACTAGTAAATAAACACCAACAAGGCCATCCCTCCCCACTTCTGGTACAACTCGGGACCATTCACTAAAAGTAGTTGCAGTGTATATCTCTGACATAACTACCTATATAGTAACATAAAAAGTATAAAAAAGCAATGCTCTACGCTGCCGACTCACTGGAATTTGGAACCACTTCTATAAACATTTCAAGTAGTACTACCCATTCAGTGCAACGGCTTAGTTCAATAGCGTGGCGCTCTTCTTTTGTTGTGCGTACTTGCTGAAGGTTTTGTTGTGCCAGCGTGATGCGCGGGTCGTCTTTAACTAGTGTATTATCGGCATCATCTATCCATTCGTTTGTAGGAGTTGTATCAGCTTCGCCCGTTAAAAATAACCCAAAACTGCCCAACAGGCTATGGAGTTCCGGCGCAGACCTTCCAAATGCCATTGCACGCTCAAGAGTGTAGGCGGCGTTATCTGTACTGATTTCATTAGATACTATCTGCATACGTCCATTATACTACACTCTATGTAGTATGTCTGTGATATATCTTATACCACATGTAGTGTTTACTTACTAGCTAGTGCTGCATCAATACGTGGGCGGTCAAAGCCTACAATGAGTTCTGTGCCAATGCGTATAACTGGTACGCCCATTTGGCCAGATTCTTCTACAATTTGTTTTGCAGCTGCTGGGTCTTGTTCTATATCAACTTCGGTGTATTTAACGCCCTTGCTATCAAAATAGTGCTTGGCCATTTTACAAAAACCGCACCAAGTTGTGCTGTATACAATTACGCTTGGGGTATTACTCATTTTTAATCATCCTTATGTTTAGCTGCTATTTTGGGTCTAGACATGTAAGCAATCATAAAAATTATGCCAGTAAAGGCGACTGTAACTGCTAAAAAGGCCAAAAAATTATCTGATACTACGTGGCTAATGCCTTCATTGGTAGTTACGTGTTCTTCACCTGCGTGTGCTATGTAAACCATTATTTATAGTATACACCCCCTAAGCTGCTACACTACCAATATGAACAAGAAACAAATCTTATATTTACTGCTTGCATTTGTACTAGGTGCCTTATGGTTTATTAGCCTACGCACTGTGGCTATTAAAGATAAATCGGTGCATTACCATGCCAACTTTAACTTATTTGTTGATGGTGTGCGTGACCCTTTTGATTCGTTTACACAATACGAAGAAATACAGTCTTGCAGCGGTGGCGCAGGTGGTAGCCCTAGTGGGCGCACCCATTTGCACAAACCTAATAATGATGTGGTGCACGTTCATGATAATGCTGTAACCTGGAATGCGTTCTTTGCAAATGTAGGCCACGGTATAACTAACCAAGCGCTAACTACTTCAGCAGGCACTTTTGTGAGTGGCCAAAACGGTAAAAAACTTACCTTTATATTAAACGGCCAAGTAGTAGACACCGTTGCAAACAGAGTTATAGAAGACAAAGATTCCCTGTTGGTTAGCTATGGAACTGAAGATAGCGCTGTCCTGCAGCAACAGTACGACGGAATACGCAAAAACGCCGAAGAGATTAATGGCCTGTTCGACCCAGCTAGTTGCAGTGGTACTAAGCCGCTAACATTTTGGGGCAGAATATTGCAAGCTTTTAACCCTGCCAGCTAACATGTGTTACACGGCTAAATAAGCCTTGAATTACTACCTAAGTGTCGTAAAAAAGTATGTATGTTCACTGTAATACTTGCGGCCTCTTTTGCCAGGCTGTTATACTAGCAGTAACTGATATGAGTAAAGCCGACGTCACAAAAACCACCAAGTCGTCCACTGTAACAAGTGGCCAGCAATTTGACGTGGTAGCATTTGCTGCCCAAAGCCGCTTTATTACAACCGCCCTTGGTATGGGATGGCGACTTGCACTCACCGTGCTTATTCCTTTGATTGCTGGTATTAAATTAGATAAGTATTACCACACATCACCTTCGTACACATTGGCTGGTTTTATGTTAGCTGTAGCTGGGGGTTCATATGTAGTATGGACTACTGTAAAAGCAGTTAATGCAGAAACAGCAGAAATAGATGCAGAAAATGCTGCTAAGGCCAAAGCATCAAGTAGTAGAGGTAAAAAAGCATGATTAGTGCGATTATAAGCAAAGTTGCAGAGACTGGCCCAAGTGTCCACATTACCCCGCTAGAAGTATTTAAGATTGGTTCCTTCAGCATCAGTAACTCAATGCTGTATGGCTGGATCAGTGCACTTTTTATTTGTGTCACACTTATCACTGTTGCGCGTATGGCAAAAGTACATCCAAGACGTGGGCTTATTCAGTTAGTAGAAGCTGGCACCGATTTTATTATCAACCTCGTTTCTAATAGCCTCGGCTCCAGGCAAAAGGCTTTAAAATATGGCCCATACTTTGCTACCCTTTTCTTTTTTGTATTATTAAACAACTGGCTCGGACTGCTCCCAGGAGTTGGTGAATCTATACGAGTTGGCGAAACACCACTCCTTAGGCCGTTCACTGCCGATTTAAATGGCACACTTGCCGCTGCTGTAGTAACAATGGTACTTGTTCAAACATTTGCTATTAAAGAATCTGGCTTAGTAAATCACATGCGCCATTACTTTGCAGGAAGCCTTAAAAATCCTGCTACGTACCTATTTGGTATATTCGAAATATTTACCGAATTTACTCGCGTTATTAGCCTTGCACTCCGCTTATTTTTAAACGTTGTTATCGGCGAAATTATTATTTCGGTGTTTGCGTTTTTGGGTAAAAACGCCTCGCCACTTACTTCACTACCATTTATAATACTCGAACTTGTTGTTGCTGGGTTACAGGCCTACATTTTTGTTATGTTGTCAGTTACTTACCTGTCTGTTGCTATTAAGCACGATCACGACGACGAACTTGTTGCCGGTGATGTTACTCATTCCGATGAATCCAATGAAGGTGTTGCAATAACAACTGGAAAAAGGGTTAAAGTTGCGTAAACTACGGTTAAGAAATAATACAAAATAAGGAGAAAACATGTTTTTAGCAGCAATCGAAGGAAACGTAGAAATTTTAGGTAAAGGGCTCATGATGGGTCTTGGTATGATTGGCCCCGCTATTGGTATTGGCTTGGTTGGTAATGCATTTATGAATGCGGTTGGCCGCAACCCAGAAGCAAGTAAGTTCTTGGGTCAAATTTTAGTAATTATCGGTATCATTGAGCTTATGGCACTACTTGTCTTTGCTTCTCTGTTCATTATTTAAAGTAGTAAACAAAAGGATTAACACATGATTACTACGTTTGCAGCTGAACAGGCAGCCGAAAGCGGAATCTTAGGATTCTCGGTCAAAGCTTTTATATTGCAGCTTATCGCCTTTATTTTGGTATTTGCGCTTTTAAAAAAGTTCGCCTTTAAACCTATAGCAACTATGCTCGAAAAACGCCGTCAGACTATCGAAGATGGTCTATTACTGGGCGAGCGAATGGAAAAGCGCATGAAGAACCTAGAAAACGAATCCGAGAAAGTTATCCGCGAAGCCCGCCATGAGGCAGACCGCATTATTGGTAACGCCCATAAAGAATCGCGTGAACTTGCCCACAAAGCCGAAAAATCTACCAAAGCCAAGGCTGATGCAATGATTAAAGATGCTAGCCTGCAAATTGATGAAGACAGCGCCCGCGCCCGCCGCAGCCTTGAAAAAGATATTGTAGGCCTTGTTAGTGAAGCAACCGAAGCTGTTGTACACGAAAAAGTCGATGCCAAAAAAGATTCAGAACTTATAGATACAGTATTGAAGGACCGTAAAAAATAATGCATACCCGCCCCCAGATTGCTAGTGCCATTGCCAAGCAAACGCTCGATTTGCAAGGCACCACCAAGCTTAAAAAAGCCATAGCAAGCTACTTGCTAGAAGAAAACCGCGTTGATGAGCTAGATAGCATTATGCGTGACGTTATAGCCTACCGCGCGGCCTATGGCCACGTAGAGGCTACTGTTGTTAGTGCCTACCCTATCAGCGCGGCTGTAAAGGCAGATGTGCTGGCAGTAATTAAGCAGCAATCCCCCGGGGCGGCATCTTATGTTATTAATCAGCGCTTAGACCCTGATGTTATTGGTGGCATACGTATAGAATTTGACGGCCACGAACTAGATTTGACTGTACAAGCCAAACTAAATACATTTAAGCAACTAACGGCTGCAAGAAAGGACTAATCCATGCCAAATGTAATGAAAGATATATCTATTGCTGAACTATCCGCCGATATTAGGTCTGCTATAGCCGAACTAAAAAAGCGCCCCGAAATTGAAGAAACAGGCATTGTTACCCGTGTTGGTGACGGCGTGGTGTGGATTTATGGCCTGACAAACTGTGGCTATAACGAAATGATTGAACTTGATGCTACTGATGGTAGCGTTGTATCGGCTTTCGCCTTTAACTTGGGCGAAGACGAAATCGGCGCAGTGCTACTTGGCGATGACACTCTAATTAAAGCTGGTAGCAAAGCTAAGCTTACCGGCCGCGTTATGGAAGTACCAGTGGGCCCTGAGCTTGTTGGCCGCG
>JAYUPU010000030.1:0-4567 GCA_043759925.1 bacterium
CTCAAAGTGTGCCATGCACATATCTCCTATAGGGTTCGGGCTACGGTTTCCCTAGTAAAGAACTCGATTCGGTCGCCCTCTTGCAAATCTATGCGGGCAGCAGTTCTAAGGCTAACACCGCACATTTCGCCCTCTTGCACTTCGCTAGTCTCTACGGGGCCACGCTTAAGCAGCACTGCTTCGGCTTCGGCCAAAACTTCTTTATCGCGGTAAATCTTAACCATACTTGGCACAACAAGTTTGCCTTTGGTAACCTCGCCGCCGCAAATAATATCGTTTTTGGTAGATTTAAATATAGCCTTTACTAACAAACGGCCAAGATCTGTCTCTACAATTTCTGGGCTTAAGCGGTTTGTAAGTTCGGCTTTTACGTCGTCTATAAGTTCGTAAATAACTTTATACAGCCTGATAGGCACTTTGTCGCGGTTAGCAAGCTGGCGTACGCCAGTTGGGAACTCTACATGGAAACCGTACAGTACGGCGCCACTGGTTGCGGCTAAGTGCACGTCGTTTTCGGTAATATTACCTACGCCGCTACCTACAACTTTAACCGATACTTCTGTAGTTTCGAGTGTTTTTAGGCTATCTATAACAGATGTAAGTGACCCTGCAACGTCAGCTTTTACAATGATGTTAAACTGCTGCTGCTTATTACTTTGTGAAATTATGCGTAGCAAATCAGCGCTACCCATATCTAGTTTGCCTGATGTACCTTTGGCAGCCGTTGCTTCTTGGGATGCAAGGCGGGCCAGCTTTTCGTTTGCAAATACGGTAAAGATATCACCAAATTCTGGCATAGATTTTAAGCCAGTAATAATAACAGGAGTCGATGGGCCGGCATCTTTTTTAGGCTTGCCGTCAGTGCCTTCTAGGTTGCGTACTTTACCTAGCGCAGACCCGGCCACAATAAAGTCACCAGCGTGCAGCGTACCAGATTCAACTAGTGCTATCGCAACTGGGCCACGGCCAACTTCCATGTGGGATTCAATAATCAAGCCATCGGCTGGGCCATCGGCACGGGCGGTAAGTTCTTCAACGTCAGCAATAAGCAAAATCATATCTAATAGTTCTGGTACACCTTGGCCAGTTTTAGCGCTAACAGGCATGATTACGGTGTCGCCACCCCAATCTTCTGGCATTAAATCATTTTCTGACAACTGCTGCTTTAGCTTGTTGATGTCGGCGCCTTCTTTGTCTATTTTGTTGGCGGCAACCAGCATTTTAACACCAGCTTTGCGGGCAAAACGTATGGCTTCGAGCGTTTGCGGCTTAATACCGTCGTCGGCGGCTACTACAATGACAACAAGGTCGGTTAGGCGGGCACCATGCTCACGCAAGGCCGCAAACGCCTCATGGCCTGGGGTATCAAGTAAAGTTAGCAGGCGCCCATTTTTTTCAACCTGGTAGGCACTAATGTGCTGAGTAATTCCACCGGCTTCGCCCTTGGCAACTTGTGCGCCGCGTATGGCATCTAGCAAACTAGTTTTACCGTGATCAACATGGCCCATAACAGCCACAACCGGTGGGCGAACATTTCCCCCAACAGCCTTATTACGCTCTTTTTTTAGAATTGGGGCATCAGCTGCGCGCTGAGTTAACTCAACATCCATGCCAAGCTCACCAACGATAATCTGAGCAGTATCAAAGTCAATTTTTTCGTTGACTGTAACCATCATGCCGTTTTTAAATAGCTCGCCTATAAGCTGAGCCGGGGGTATGCGGAGTCGTTCGGCTAGTTCACCGACAGTAATAAGACCATTTATTTCAAGCGAACTTGTATCTGCCACTGGTGACTCCTTCCCTTTTTAACTATTTCTTTAAGCTCAATGCAATTTTGCGTGCAGCGGTATCAATATCGATAACCTTAAACTGCTTGGTTTCGCCAACTTTGAAAACTTTTTCAGGGTCTGTACCTTCGTCGTCGCTCATTTCACTAACGTGTACTAGGGCTTCAACGCTGGAACTGAGCTGTACAAATGCACCAAATGGAGTAATACGGGTCACACGGCCTTCAACACCGTCGCCCTTTTTGAATGACTTAACTTCGTTCATCCATGGGTCTTCTTGCATTTGCTTTAGGCTTAAAGAAAGGCGGTCTTTGTCGATAGCTATAATTTTAGCCTGAACGTTATCGCCAACTTTTACGTATTTGCGCGGGTCTTCAACGCGCTCCCAGCTAATTTCACTGATGTGAATCAAGCCTTCGATGCCGTCTACGTTTACAAATGCACCGAAGTCGATAACACCAGTTACGATGCCGGCAACACTGTCGCCAACTGCAAGCTTGGCAAAGCGCTCTTGCATGTCATCTTTCATGGCTTCTTTTTCGCTAAAGATCAGCTTGTTTTCTTTGCGGCTGACATCAAGTATGCGTACGCGTAAAGTTAATTTGATCAAAGCGTTAAGCTTCTGCAAAATTTCGTCTTTATCTGCGCCAGATACGCGTGGGTAGTGTTCTGGTGCTAGTTGGCTAACTGGCAAGAAGCCGCGTATGCCTTCTAGTTCTACTAACAAACCACCACGGTTTGCATCGTAGGCCTGAATTTCGATAGTCTCGCCTGATTCTTGTACGGCAACCAATTGGTCCCAGCCGCGGTCTTTAGCAGCACGCTTCATGCTCAGTAGTGCGTGGCCTTCGTCCATTTCTGGGTCGACAACGCTTACGGTTACAGCAGTACCTAGGTCAAGGTTTTGGCCATGGCCAACTTCGCGGCGCAATACTACACCGGTACCTTGGGCACCAAGGTCTATCCAAACCTCATGTTTTTTAACAGATGTAACAACGCCTTCTACGACGTCGCCCACTTTTAGAGTTCCGATTTCTGATGACGCTAAAAGGTCATCCATTGTTATAGCACTAGACATATTAAATGTCTCCTTATTTTCTGTGGCGCACCTTAGTACGTTTATCCACTAGACTTGGGTGTTATTATACTCTGTTATCTATCTGTAAGCAAGGTACTACGACTTCTTACCACCATAAAGCACACGTGAAGACACATTCCTACCTTTAAAAAGGATTCTTTGTTCTGTATGTGGCGAAACTACTGTCGCCGGCACACCAGTCGAGGGTATATCTGTGGCTCGGCTACGGCTTTCAATTTCAATTTTAGATGTTGCACTTGGCATTATTATAACTTCAGCCGAAGGATCTTCGCTGGACATAAGAATAACAACGCCGTCGATTGATTGACCGTTAATACGAAAATTCTGAAGTTTAGTCGTTAGATCGGGCGAATTCCTAATACTACTTCTAATATTACTAGCTGGCTCACCTAATGCGTTTTTAATGTCTTCATTAATAGCAAGTATACTTTTGCGATCCATGACTAAAAAATTTCCAGTAGTCTTACTATCATGTCGTACCGCATCACCACTTTCATAACGGTCGACTAACGAACCTGCTGTTTCGCCTTTAAGATTACCGAGTGCAAAATACGTGCCTACACCGAACTTACCACCACCTTTACCTACTTTATCGAGTGTGAACTCTTCGATCTCACCGATTGATATGTGTGACATACCGCTAATCTCAACATTCCCCAGTACTGTAGCTTTTCCATCAAAAATTTCTGTCATATATGAGTTACTACTTGCTGTCATTGCTGTGCCAGGAATACTTCTAAGTCGGTCAGTAAGTGAACCGTCTTTAATCGCTTCTATTGTTACTAAACTTCCTAATGCAGTGCCACCAATAAAAGACACGGGCAAGACAGCTTCAGGTTTGACTAGCTCTATTGGTGGAGATGTTGGCTTAAGTGATGGATCCATAGTTTTTTGTTTTTAATTAACATACATACATTAGCATATTTTTATAACTTTGTCCACTATTACCTCTTGTGCTAAACTAGTAAGCATGAGCGGAACCCACTACAATATTACTTTCGAAACTATAGTGAGCCAATTTTTGAGCGAAAACTTGCTAGTATGCGAAGATGTAGCTGCTGCTACATCGACAAATAATAGCGAGTTTGCAGCCAAAAATGTGGCCAGTATAGGCCGAAAGGATATGTTGTAGTGGGTTCCCATATACTAGCCATCGACGTTGGCGGAACAAAAACACTTCTAGCAAGTTTTGACGCAAGCGGCAAAGTGGTAGAAAAGTTCAGGTTTGCTACGCCTACCGACTATGCGATTTTTGTGAAAGAACTTACAGCCGCTGTTGCTAACCTTACAACAAAGAAATTTGAAAAATGCGTGATTGCGATGCCCGGAACTATCGACCGCAATGCCGGAATTGCCCTAGAATTTGGCAACTTGCCGTGGCATGATATACCAATTGTTGCCGACCTACACCAAGCACTTGGCATACCTGTACGCGTAGAAAACGACGCCAAACTAGCTGCGCTATCTGAAGCCCATTTGCTATCTACCTACCGTAAGGTATTGTATATAACAGTTAGCACTGGTATAGGTGGTGGGCTTGTGATTAACGGCAAATTAGACCCAAATAGTATAAAGGCAGAATACGGCCATATGCTGCTAGAACACGACGGTAAACTGCAACGATGGGAAGAATTTGCAAGCGGAAAAGCTATAGTGGCAAAGTTTGGTAAACGGGCCGACG
>JAYUPU010000031.1:0-12108 GCA_043759925.1 bacterium
CTTATTTGAGCACGTTTGACTGTTATTTCTACCTTTTTACCATCGCGTGCTAGGGTTAACATAACGTCCGTACCGGCTTTGCCACGGATAAGTTTTACGGCTTCGGCAATAGACATGTCTGTAGCTAGGTTATCGTCTATTTTTACAATAATATCTTTGCTTTTTACACCTGCAGCTTCGGCAGGGCTGCCAGCGATAGGCGTTATAATAACGATACTATTAGCGTCGTCTTTACCAAGTTCTGCACCAATCCCTTCAAAACTTCCGTTCAACTCGTCGTTAAAGACTTTGCTATCTGCTTCGTTAAAGAATTCGGTGTAAGGATCATCGGCAGATTTAGCAACGCCAGACTTTATGCTATCCATAAGCTTACTGTCGTCTACTGTTCCATCATAATTGTCTTTTAGTGTCTGCACTACTTCGTTAACATCGTTGAAGTCGCCGGCATTTTGGCGTATACTGCCGCTACGCAGGCCATTTAGGCCAACATTACCCCTGCCAAACACCCAACCACTAGCAAACAACAATAGGGCAACAACTACTGCCGCGGCGCTATACACTGTTTTGTTAGTTATGCCGTTACTATCTGGTTTAGGTTGTGGTGAAGTACCAATATCTGTATTTTGATTTGATTGCTTGTTTTTAGGTTTAAATGCCACGTCTTTAACTACCTCTTAATTATTATGCTTTAACTACATTGTACTACGCAGGGTTGGTATAGCTTAAGGGAATCTGATGTACTTATTGAAGAAATATACCGATACTGTGGCTTCACTATATTCGCCAGAAACCTGCGCATTATATTGACTGATACGCATTGTGCCGTCTCCGTACACGGCCTCTACGTAAGCTACGTGGCCAAAGCCGCCACCAGTTGCAACACCTACGTCGCCTACTTGTGGGCTATTAAACTGCCACGCACTTGGTGCGCCGTAAACCCAATTTTTTGCATTACCATAATACATAGGGGCTTGCCTACCCGAACGCTCAACCGCCCAAGCTGCATAGCTAACACATTGGCGCGTACAGTAACCCCACCTATCTGGGCCTTCGCCAGGGCCACAGCCCCAAGGTACCATACTAAATGCGTAATTATTGTACGGGTAACCACCCCTATCGCCGTTACCGCTCTCTAACCTAATTTGGGCAAACAGTGCTTTGTTAACTTCGGCTTGTTGTGCGCGTAAATTAGTAACCAAACCACGGTACCTAGCCTCGTCGCCCTGTGTTTGAATTAGCAGTGACTGACGTTCGCCGCGTTGGGCCGCTACTGCATCTTTTTGGGCTTGCTGAACTAATAGTAATTCTTCTTGCTCGAACTGTTGCTTTTGAATTTCTTGTTTAAGCGCTATTACTTTTTCGGTAGAGCCCTGAATAGCTGTTTTTAGCCTAGTTAAGTATTCTTGACTATCTATAAACTGCGAAAAACTATCACTGCCTATTAAAAGTTCTACCGGCGAAGCACCGCCCTTTTTGTACAACGCACGCATACTCTCTTTTAAAAGGTCTCTTTGGCGATCGAGTTCTGCCTGTGTTTCGTTTAGCTTATTCTGAAGTTCTTGAATTTTTAGATTAGTTTGCTGAATTTGAGCTTCTGCTTGGCCAATTTGTATATCAAGTGCGCCAACCGCCTTTTTTAAACTATCTGCCTGCGAGGCTAGTTCTTTGGCCCTGGCATTACCAGAGTTAATTTGTTCCTGCAAGGCACTAACCTGTGTGCGTAGTTCGGCTGAAGATATAGCTTTAGCGGTTGCACCAAACATACCTACAACAAGCACTGTTGCTGTAACTAAAGCAAAGATTTTTTGTTTTAGACGAAATGTCATGGTCACCAACTAATTATAGCATAAGCACACAGCACTTTTTGCCTAGCTACCAGTGCTTTAGTTTTAGATACTTATTCATAGCCAGCAAACTACTAAACACACCAACAAGCATGCCTGTTAATATGGCGGCTACTAGTGATAAAAACATGATTGATGTGCCGGTAAATAATGAGTAGCTAGCCGAGAATTCGGCCTGAGATTGCACTTTTGGCCCGATACTTAATATGGCCGAATACACAGCAATATTTGCAAGCACACCCGCTATAAAGCCGTACATGCATGATTCTACTAAAAAAGGCCCGCGGATATAGTTTGGCGTGGCACCAATAAGTTTCATAATTCTAATTTCTTCAGACCTTGTAAATATTGCCATACGTATAGTATTAAAAATAATTAACACTGATACAGCAGCAAACAAAACTGCAGCAAAAATACTGCCGCGGGTAATATACTTTTGTGCGCTAGTAGCGCGGGCAATTGTCTCTTTGGCGACATCATTCTTACCAACCGACACGTCGTCTACTACGTCTTTGTAGCCTTCTTCTTTGGCAATTGTTACTACTGCACCACTTTTGGATAAATCAGTTAAAGATACTTCTAGTGATTCAGGCAATGTTGATGCACCAGTTAGCGCCAAAGCTTGTTCTATAAAGGCTTTGTCTTCTTCATTTTGGTTGGTTTTAAAGCGCCGTTCGGCCTCTTTGCGGTCTACAAACTCTACGCCGTCAACTCCCTGCTGTGATTCAAGGCGGGCTATAACAAGCTCACGCCGTTCTGGTGTTGCAGTGTCTTGCAAATAAACTGTGACTTTAATTTTTTTACTTAGTTCTTTAACTGCATTTTTGGTAGATACATTAAGTACCACTGCCGTTAACATTATAGTAAGCGCCACCATCATAACTGCAGTTGCTGCAATAGATAGCCAAGCGTTACGTAAAAAGTTTTTACCACCCGCTTTGGTAACGCGCCACAAACTTATAAAATTGCGTTTCATTTAGTATAGCCCCCACCAGCTTTATCTGAAACAATGTGCCCGCCGTCTATAGTTACAACACGGCGCTTTAGCTTATTTACAATGTCTTGGTTATGAGTTGTTAGTAAAACAGTGGTGCCGTAATGATTAATTTTTTCTAACACCCGTATAACATCCCAGGCATGTTTAGGGTCTAAATTACCTGTTGGCTCGTCGGCAATTAAAATTTTAGGTTGGCGCACGACAGCACGTGCAATTGCTACACGTTGGCGCTCGCCACCGCTAAGTTCGCTAGGGTAATTATCTTCTTTACCTTTTAGGCCAACTAAATCTAATACCTTAGGTACTGTATGTCTGATTTCGCGGTTACTTAAACCTACAATCTCTAAAGCAAAAGCCACGTTTTCGAACACAGTTTTGGCAGGAAGTAGTTTAAAATCCTGGAAGACAACGCCAATTTTGCGGCGCAAATACGGAATATCGCGGTCTTTAAGTCGCTCGTAATCTATGCCGCCTACAACAATTTTGCCACTTGTTGGTTTTTCTTCGCGGGTAAGCAGTTTTAACAATGTACTTTTACCTGCACCACTTTGGCCTACAATTATAACAAACTCTTTTGGTTCGACATGTAAACTAATGCGCTCTAATGCAACGCCTTTTTTATTGTAGTTCTTGGTAACTCGGTCTAACAGTATCACTAACAACTAGTATACCACTAGCGTTTAGAGTTCAGTAAATATGCTTGTATAAACTGGTCGATATCGCCGTCTAACACGGCCTGTGTATCACTTGTCTCTTGCCCACTGCGCACGTCTTTTACCATTTTATACGGATGTAGTACATAGTTGCGGATTTGATTACCCCATGCCGCCTGTTCGTTAGGGCCACGCAGTTCGGACACTTTATCTTTATGTTGTTCTAGGCTTAGGGCGGCAAGTTTAGAACGCAGAATGGTCATAGCTGTTTCGCGGTTTTGAAGTTGCGAGCGTTCGTTTTGAATAGCCACTACTATACCAGTTGGGGCGTGTGTAATACGCACTGCGCTATCTGTAGTATTTACACTTTGGCCACCCTTACCACCACTGCGGTAAACATCAATTTTTAGATCTTTTTCGTCAATATCTATATTGGCCGTGCCCTGGATTTTTGGTACAACCTCTACCCTTGCAAAGCTAGTTTGGCGCAGACTGTCAGCATTGAACGGGCTAAGTCTTACTAGGCGGTGCACGCCATGCTCGGATTGTAGTTTGCCGTATAAATACGATCCGTTTTCGATGGATAATGTTACGCTTTTTATGCCTGCCTCGTCGCCGTCACTTTGGTCTAGTATTGTGGCTTTAAGCTTGCCGTGTTCGGCCCAGCGCAAATACATACGTAGCAGCATACCTGCCCAATCTTGTGCGTCTGTACCGCCAGCACCTGCAAATATGCTCATAACTACATCGTTATTATCATAAACACCGCTAAAATCTAGTTCTATTTTAGCTGCCGTAAATTGTTGTTGCAATTGTTTTAGATTAGTCACTATTTCGGCCTGCAGACTAGCATCGTTCAATTCACATAGTTCAATTAAGGTTTGTGCGCCCTGTTTCAGGCCCAACCATAGTTCTAGCACACGTTTAGTATCTGATGCTTGTTTGCTAACTGCCTGTGCGTTGGCCTGGTCGTTCCAGAAGTCGGGTTGGACCATTTGTGCCCCGGTATCTGCCAGGGTTTGCTGCAACTGGGCCATTGGAACTTTTTTTATGGCAGCGTTTACAGAATCACTGAAACCTTGAACAGCTTTTATGACATCGTCTTGCATAGGTTTAGTATACCCGCTTTTTATTGTCCAAAGTAAATCAGTCAGCAAATACTGGCTTTAGTATGTCATATAGCTGCGTGGCATGTTGTGGTGGTACGTCACCTAATAGCCCAAGCATCCATGGGCCACTTAGCACAGTTTTAAGTGCATTTTTAATGTCATCGTTTGTAACTTCTAAAATTCGTTGGTCGTAACCAAGCTCGTTAGCGATTACATCATCCCTAAAATATGGTGCACTATAGCGCGAAAGTAGTGAGCGCACAGTTTGAGCTGAACGTTCGTGGTTGCCCAACATATACAGCTTAGCAGCCTGTAAGTCTTTGGCTGTAACACCGTTTTTTGTAATATGGCCTACCATATCTGCAATTAGATTAAAAAGTTCTACGGCATTTTTTTTACTAACTTGTGCGCCTAGCCAAAAACTAGAATAACTTTTAATGTGCTGTTGGCCGGATCCCATTGCATATACCAAGCCTTTTTCGCGTGCGGCACCAAATAATAGCGAATGCAGGGTTTCTGTAAGTAGTGTGCTAAGTACACCCAAGGCATCGCGCTCACGCTGGCTTAAGCGCTTGTTTGCATACATATCAATGTAAAAATAATAGTTTGGCACGTCTTTTTTAGTAATTACTAGCGGGGCGTTGGCTTGCTTAGGAATTTCGACGGGCATATCAATATGCTTAATATCGCAATCAAATTTAAGCTTTGCAAGCACGTTTAAATGATGTTTTGTAACGTTGCCAGCAATAATACACCTGGCGTTATCTATGCTGTGGGTAGCACTGTAGTGTGCACGAACGTCATCTTTTGATACGTGCTGCATTAGGCCAACACGCTCGGTATCGCTAACACTATATAGGCCCTGGGCCGCGCGAATTGCAATATTAAGAGTCCTAAAATGGTTATTAGATCTGCCCTCTAGTTCTTCGGCAACGTTACCAAATTCAGCTTTGAATTCGTTGGCTTTAAAAATAGGTTTTTGCATAGCGCCGATAAGTAAATCCAACACACGCTCAGTGTCAAAATGGGCACTTTCGATTTCGTAGGTAATGTCGTATACACTTGTGCTGGCGTTACTGTAGGCTCCGTTTTTTTCTAGTGTAGCCTGGAATTCGCGGGAGGTAGCAAAGTCGTCATTAGCACCTAGCATCATATGTTCCATTATGTGGGCCGTTTCCCACTTATTACGGGTAAGCAAAAATTCACCAGCCCTAAAGCTAATTTCGCAAGCTATGACTGGCGCATCTGGTACCTGTAAAACCAAGGTTTTTAGGCCGTTTTTTAAAGTAAGTTCGTTTACTGTATGTTTCATTTTAACGTTGCCAATCTTAAGGACTTTAAGAACGCCTTTTGCGAGCGGTTTTTTTACGGGTACGTTCGGCTTTGCGTGTCTTTTTTTTGATGTTATGCTTTCTAGCTTCGGCTATGCTGGCAGATTTGGCTGTAACAAAATCGTCTTCTTCAAATTCGGTTGCATCCAAAATTTTATCAGCGTTATCTACCGACCCGCGTGCTGCGCGTGTTAGTTCGGTTTCGATTGGTTGATCTAGATCATCAAAGTTTGCAGGCTCGGCGCTAAACAGACTTTTAAGTACTTCATGGCGTAAGTCTTGCTGCATTTTCTCGAACAAGCGCTGACCCTGGCGGCGGTATTCAACTAATGGATCGCGTTGACCAACAGAAATCCAGTGAATGCCCTCACGCAAGTGATCCATGTTTTCAAGGTGTTGCATCCATAAATTATCAAGCACCTGCAGGTAAATATCGCGCTCAACTTTGCGCATAATCTCACTGCCAAATACTTCTTCACGGTCTTTATAAGCTTCTAGGGCATCTGTTTCTAGTGATTTTTGGAACTTGTTAGCTGGCTGGCTAAACAACGTATCTAGCTGGCTGTCGTCAAATGGGAACACATCGGCAACAACGGTATCAAAACCGCGCTGCAAAGATTCTGGCGATGCAACAAGTGCCCTGGCCTCGTCTTTAATAAATTCTTTAATACGACCACCAACCTGGGCCTGGTGCAAAATTTCGCGGCGCATAATATATGTTGCCTTACGGTGACGGTTCATAACATCGTCGTATTGCACGACGTTTTTACGCATATCAAAGTTAAAACCTTCGACTTTTTTTTGAGCAGCTTCAAGACTCTTACTAATTACGCGGTTTTCGATAGGAATCTCGTCATCAATTTTTAGGCGGTTCATGACACTAGCTATACGCTCGCCACCAAAAATACGCATCAAGTCGTCTTCGGTGCTAACAAAGAACTGAGATTCACCTGGGTCGCCCTGACGGCCAGACCTTCCGCGCAACTGGTTGTCGATACGGCGTGATTCATGGCGCTCCGACCCTAGTACAAACAAGCCACCAAGTTTTTTAACGTCTTCGTCTAATACAATATCTGTACCGCGACCAGCAATGTTGGTTGCTAGCGTTACAGAACCTTTGCGTCCAGCTGCAGCTACAATTTTAGCCTCGCGCTCGTTGTTTTTAGCATTCAAAATTTGGTGAGGTATACCTTCTTTTTTAAGTAAGCTGGCTAATAGTTCGTTTTTTTCGATACTAACTGTACCAAGTAGCACTGGTTGACCCTTAGTGTGTAATAGTTTTACTTCTTTAGCTATGGCTTTAAACTTACCAAGTTCGGTGCGGTAAATACGGTCAGACCTATCAATACGTGATATTTTGCGGTTTGCCGGAATTTCTACGACATCTAACTTATAAATCATGTGGAATTCTTCGGCTTCGGTGTGAGCAGTACCTGTCATGCCTGATAGTTTTTTGTATAACCTAAAATAGTTCTGGAAACTAATAGTTGCAAGCGTCATAGATTCTTCTTGCACATTAACGCCCTCTTTGGCTTCGATGGCCTGGTGTAGACCCTCATTATAGCGCCTACCAGCAAGTAAACGACCAGTAAATTCGTCAACAATAACAACTTCGCCGTCTTTTGTAACAACGTAGTCTTTGTCACGTTTGAAAAGGCCATGAGCTTTTAGTGCTTGGTCTAGGTGGTAAATTGTGCGGATGTTAGCAGTGTCGTATAGGTTACCTATACCCAAAGCTTTTTCTATAAATTCTACGCCATCATCTGTTAATACTACCGAACGCTGTTTTTCGTCTACGGTAAAATGAATATCTTTTTTAAGCTGGCGGGATAGTTTTGCAAATTGTGCATAGGCACTGCCGCTAGCGGCTGCGCTAGCACTAATAATAAGCGGTGTGCGGGCCTCGTCGATTAAAATACTGTCGACTTCGTCAACAATGGCGTAGTTAAGTTCGCGCTGACGCAATTGATCTATCTCGCGTACCATGTTGTCGCGCAAGTAATCAAAGCCGTATTCGTTGTTGGTGCCATAGGTAATATCTGCCCTGTAGGCTTCTTGCCTAGTAGCTGGCTTAAGGTGTATAAAACGCGGATCTTCGTGATCTTTGTTATTAAAACTTGTATCATAAATAAAAGATTGTTCTGGAATAATAACACCTACACTTAGGCCCAAGAATGCATAAATCTGACCCATCCAGCCAGCATCACGCTGCACTAAGTAGTCGTTTACAGTAACCAAGTGAGCGCCCTTACCAGTTAAAGCGTTTAGATACATAGGCAGCGTTGCAACAAGGGTTTTACCTTCGCCAGTTTTCATTTCGGCTACTTTACCTTCGTGCAACACCATTCCACCAATAAGCTGAACATCGAAGTGTCGCATACCTAAAACACGGCGGCTAACCTCGCGTACAATTGCAAAGGCGTCTGGCAAAATGCTGTCTAGAGTGTCTTTGCCCTGCAGGCGTGTTCGCAAAACATCTGTTTGTGCAGCAAGGTCCGTGTCTGATAGGGCTTTGTATTTATCTTCTAGGATATTTATTGCGGCTACACGCTTTGTTAGGCGTTTAAGTGTTTTGACTTGCGGATCGCCGAGGACACGCTTGAGCGTTTTATTCATGTGTTTTGGTCATCCTTAAGGTGTTATATTTTGACATTTTAGTTATGCTTATTAGCACTGCTATATGTTCATCCACCTTTAAACTGTCATTCAGGTTATAGTATACCTTAAACACCTATACTAGCGCGACAGTATTTTACCTAAAAAGACACGCACTTTTTTTTCTTTGTGGCCAGCACGCTGCGACACATGTTTTTCTTTGTATTTCTTAAGCCGGTTACGCATAGTAGCCTCGGCTATATCTGTTGCAGCAAAAATATTTAGCGTGTTTTCGCTAACAGTAATTCGCTCCCCTGGTAAAATCATGGTTATTTCGCAGGTAAACTGACGCTTGTTTTTAGCATGTGACTCTTTTAATACAACAATAACGTGAGCCGAGCCTTTTACTTGCCGCGGCACGTAGCGCTCCAGCTTGGTAACTTTTTTAGTAACATACTTTTTAAGATCATCTTCAAGGTCAATATGCACACCTGATATATCTATTTTCATAGCACCTCCTTACCTTTTATGTATGGCCTCAAAGCTATTGGTACAATTATGTGGCCGTCGGCCGTTTGGTAGTTCTCTACTATACAAGCTAATATACGGCCCAATGCAAAAGCTGTGGCGTCGTTGGTATGCGCAAGTTCACTACCAGATTCTTTTTTGACACGAATGTTTAGATCGCGTGCCTGATAATCAGTCATAAAGTCAGCTGTGTGGGTTTCTATGTATTTGTTTTGACCAGGATACCAGCATTCAATATCAAAACCACTAGCGTTTGGCTTACCTATATCGAATGTACATTTTTTTAACAATCTATATGGTAGCTGCAATTGTTGCACCAAAAATTCTTGAACTGCAACCATAAGCTTGTGTTCATCCGCACCAGTCCCAGCGGTGCTAAACACCTCCATTTCTAGTTTGTCGAACTGATGCATGCGTATGATACCTTCGGTATCTTTACCGTACGTACCGGCTTCACGCCTAAAACTTGTAGAATACCCAATATAGCGAATTGGCAGCTGAGCTTCAGGCAGGGTTTCGTTCCAGTACATGGTACATAGCGTATGTTCGGCACTGGCATTAAGCCACAAATCATCATTTTCTAGTTTATAAGTTACATTGGCTGCATCTAAACGTGCCGACGCCTTGTAGGGTTCGGTGCGCAACATTGCGGGCGGAATAACGGGTGTAAACGGCGTATCAGCTAGTGATAGTTCGTTGTCTGCAATTAGCTTAGCAATAATATTATGATCACCTAGCGTTGTTAGTACAAACTGTACTATTGCAAACTGCAACTGCACAATATCGCCTTTTAGGTACGCAAACCTGCTGCCAGATATTTTGGCAGCACGATGTTTATCTAACATGTCGCGTGATTCTAATATTTCCCAATGCGGTTTTGGCTCAAAATCAAATTTTCGCTTTTCGCCAACTACTTTTTCTTCGACGTTTTCTTCTTCGGTTGAACCAACAGGTACACTATCAAGGGGCATGTTTGGTACTTTTTTAAGCAGCGTTGTGTATTCTTCGTCTATAGCTGTAAGTTTTTCTTCTTTTTCTGAGAGCTCATTCTTGAGCTGCTTGCCCTCGGCTATGTCACTTTCAGGCGGCTTGCCACCTGATGCGCGGCTGCTGATTTCGTTACGCTTAGCACGTAAACTTTCTACCTGTGATAAAAGCTCTTTGCGAGCAGCATCTAATTTTAAAATCTTATCTGCATCTATGGGGTAGCCTTTTTGGGCAGATTTTTGGGAAACTAGTTCTGGGTTATCACGGAGTATTTGTATGTCTATCATTAACTATAGTATACATCCGGCTGTAAGCAGATAACAGCTTTATTTTGTTTTTTTGATTGCGTTTAGCGTAAGCATTGTGCGGGACCGAGCATAAGCGCAAAAATCGCATTCGCCCCCCATAGCAGCTGTGCCAACTGCTGGCATTTCGCCGTCCATGCATTTTTTCATTTTAATTAAGGTTGGGTCTACCCAGCCGTCGTCGCCAGTGTATGGGATAAGTTTAGTTACAAAATCTAATTTGTCGCCAAATGCATCAACATCTAAACGGGCGTTTGTATATACAAAGTAGCCTGTATCACTAACCACTAAACCGTTTTGGCGTAGTAGCCACTGGTAAACTTCTAATTGACGCTTGTAGCTTATTTGCCAATCACTATCAATGCTGACTGGCTTATCTTTGCTGGTTGCTTTGTAATCAACTACGATCGCCTCGCCCCGGTCGTTAACCCATACATCATCAATGCCGCCAAACACATGTAGGTTTGTAGCCTGGTGCACGGTTGTTACGCCAACAAATGTATTGCGCCAATCATCAAGGTTTTGGTGCTGCATAGGTACGGCCTGCAAGCCCCCTGCTACCATAATTGGGTGCGGGGTCCCAGCACCGCGGTGCACATCAAATTCTTTTTTAAATAGTTCGTCGATAGTTTTATTAATGTTAAACGGTGGGCCATTTGGACGCGTAATTTTGAGCCGCACATCTAACCAAAAGCAGCGCGGGCACTGCATAAAAAGTTCGATTTTACTGCGGGATACTTTAAAAGGAGTGGTCTGCCCCACTTTATACGGTTGTGATCGTTCCCTCCAGTAATTGTTCGCCATTTAAACTAGTATAGCAGCTGGATCACTGAATAGATGACACAGATTAGTTAGAACCTAGTGACGCCATATATTGCGTAAAACGTAGGATCTTCGTCGTATATGTAGCCAGGTAAATTATTGGCCTGACCGCTGCCACTACCATAGGTAAATTCGTAGCTGCCGTCAGGTAGCTTCTTTAATGCGGCAATTTGTATTGGTAATGATGTGCCGGCGCACAAATAGCGGTATACCGCAAACCTATCTGTTAGGTGCACATCAGACATTAACAGTGGTTTACCATTACACGATTGCCTACTTAGCGAGGCTGTGTTGTTTTTAGCTATAAAGTCTTTTTCAGCCTTATTTACATCTATTATTTTTTGGAACTGTCCTATTGTCGTATATGCTTCGGCAAGTTTTTGACTTTGTTTTTTTAAGTTATCGTTAGTAACTTTGTATTGGTATCCTAAAAAGCCTATTCCACCTAAAAGCAATATAAAAAATAATATAAGTAAAACTTTTTTACCCTTACCTTTTGGCTTTTGCTGCGAGGCTGCCACATACTGTTGTGGCTGAGGGGGCGCTACTATTGGTGTTGGAGCTAACGGTTGCACTGATACTTCATTTTGATTATCCATAAGCGGATTATAGCACGCAAATTAGCCTAGCGTACTACGACGTTCGTATATCGATTTTTTTGCGGCTAAAACCTATGTATATTATTGGTACAGTTACTAATAGCCACAATACAACTAATGCTATCCTTAACAGAACAACCTGATCTTTTATTGATTCTGCTGCGTTATACGTACCTATGACACCAACATAAAAACCTATAGAAACAAATAGTGCAATGAGCAGTGATATGATTTTTCGCACACTACCAACGCCGTATTTGCCAAATGTAACATACCTATCACTAGGTATTACTTTCATGGCTGGGGTCTTTTTTTTGTTTAACAAATCGCTATATAAC
>JAYUPU010000032.1:0-4219 GCA_043759925.1 bacterium
GTGTGAAGTGTACTAAACACCAGGTGGCCTGTTAGTGCAGCCTGCACAGCTAATGTTGCTGTCTCTTTATCGCGGATTTCGCCCACCATTACAACATCAGGATCTTGACGCAAAATACTACGCAGGCCACTCGCAAATGTTAGCCCTACTTCGGCATTAACCTGTATTTGGTTGATGCCGTTCATTTTGTATTCAACCGGGTCTTCAAGGGTGACTATGTTGATTTCGTCGCTTTTAATTTCTTGTAATAAGGCGTACAGGCTAGTAGATTTACCAGAGCCAGTAGGGCCAGATGTTAGTATCATGCCGTTAGGACGCTTTAGGCCATTACGGATTGCCCGCAGGGCACGGCCATGGTAACCCATGTCTTCTAGTTTTAGTGATGTGCCGCTTTTATCTAGCAAACGTATAACTACTTGTTCGCCCCATACAACTGGCGATATTGCTATACGCAGGTCGATAGTTTTGTCTTTGACGTTTATTGTAAATTGTCCATCCTGCGGTATGCGGTGTTCGTCAATTTTTAGTGTACTTAAAATTTTAATACGTGATACCAGCGGTGCTTCGGTAGATTTTGGCAACTTCATAATTTCACGCAGTACCCCATCTATGCGGCAGCGAATTTTTAGTTCTTTTTCTAGGGGTTCTATGTGTATATCACTTGCCCTATTGGTGGCTGCATATTCTAGAATTGTGCTGAGTGCTTTACTAATAGGCGAATCTTGGACAATTGTTTTAATATTTTTTGCGTTGCCGGCAGCAATAATATCTATTTCTTCTTGTTCGCTTTCTAGTGCACCACCCACCTCTTTATCTAGGTCTGTTACATACTGGTGCAACACCTGCCTTATTCCCTCTTCGCTGGCAGAATAAACCTTTAGTGGGCGGCCAATTTTGTTGCTTAAAAAGTCTACAGCCTGTACGTTATCGGCGTCTAGCATTGCTACGACCAGGCGGTTTTGCATTTCACCCAAAGGCACAGCCATATAGCGCTCGGCTACCTCGATGGGTAGCAAGCTTAGTATTTTTGGGTCAATGTGCGAATTACTTAAATTAACGTATGGTACGTTTGCAACATGGGCGATGGTTTTAGTAAGCGTTTCGTTGGTTAAAATACCTTCGGTTACCAAAAAAGTAAAAAGCGGTGTGCCCTTTAGGCTGGCATCAGTACGAAACTTTTTAAGCTTATCTGCATTCAACACATTGTCTTGTAACAACGCGTCCTCTACTTGTTTTTGTACCGCAGTTGATAATACGCTCATATTTACTACCTGGCGTCCTACTGTTTAAACGGCTTTGTGTTTGTGCTGTCGCCAATCTGTATTTTTTGGGTAGGATTAATCGATTTATCGTTAAAATATTTGCTGTCTGGCCTTACAAATTCTGCACCGATTGGTTCTACAACTTCTACTTTTTGCTGCTGGTTTTTAGGTGTATTAATAAGTAAGTTGGAAATTACAAAACTAAAAGTTGCACTAATTATTACTATGACTACTACGGTTAATATATCTTTTTGTTTCATATTATTCAACAATCCTTGTAGTGATTTTTAGCACTTTTTCAGGCTGGTAGTACGTTTTAGCGCTAATTATTAAGGCAATTTTACCCTGTGCGGCGCTAATAGTAACTTTACTGACGTACATAGGCCTAATTGATCGTTCTAACGATATAAGTAGCGTCTGCGCGCCTTCAAAGGTGGTGTTAACAGTTATTGGGAAAGGCATGGCCACTGGTGCTGGCTTATCTACGTTAGCACTTTGCTGGGCAACTTCGTCGTCGTTACCACCGAGTGATTCTATTGTGTAACCACCGTCCTTAAGGATCTTTTCCATACTGCTCATAAGCCCCGGGAAATCGTATTTACTTGGAAGTGCATCTAACACAATACGTGGGTTGTCGCCGTCACGCGGGCCACTGCCAGCAGGGCTGCCACCTAGTACGTTTTGGGGTTCGCTAGCAAAAGACTTATAGCTAGCCACCAGCGAATTTACATTGGCTATGTTGGTTTTTAGTTGCTTGTAGGCTATTTGCTTTTGTTTCATTATTTTTGATTGGTATTGGCTTTGTTTGAATAACGCCCGGCCAGCTAACAACGAAAACACAAGTAAAAATGAGGCAATGCCAATAAACAACATCATGCTGGCATTAGCTTTATCTATCATTAAGCGCTTGTTGTTAGATGTTTTGGCTGTTCTACCCATATTAATTAGTCCCCTGTTTTGGTAAAGGCGTTGCGTCCTCTTTAAAAATGGCCGATGGCTTCTCGGTCTCGGACCTAGTACTAGTTATTTTTGGTACCACTAATGTAGGTGTTGCGGTGTTGCTAAACAAAATTGGGTCAAACCCAAACGTTAACAAAAAGCCGGCTTTTTGCTTTGGGTCTGCACTAACTGCGGTTAAGCTTACGGTTGTTACAACATTGGTAAAGGGCTTTCCAGTAGTGGTTTTATCTGTTGTGTAGGTAGCAAATTTAAGAGTATCTACATACTTGTTAACCGTGGCTGCACTATCTGCGCTGCCTGTGATAGTAATTGTGTTGGTAGTAAAGTCTACATCTAGGGCAGATATACTGACTAATGCTGGCGTAACTTGGGTCATGTAGCTTAAAATGCGCGAACTTACCGGCTTGTTGTCGTGTAGTTCTGGCAGCGCTGAAAGCTGGTTTTGAATGGTCAATATTTTGTCTAAGTCTTGCACATTTTGAAGCTGTTTTGTTTGGGCTACAATATCTTTACTAACATCGTTTAAAGACTTTTTTTGTATTACTTGCACTGACACAAATAATGCTGCTAGTAGACCCACAGAAACAGCGCTAACAATAAGCGAACTAAGTATAACTACGCGCTTGGTGCGCTGAGTTTTGATGTACTTAATTTTTACATCTGGTAAAAGGTTAAACTGAATCATTATTCAACCCTCTCGGCTAAGCCAGCTGCAATTGCAAAGTGGTTAGATACAGCCAATAGTTCGTTTTGCTTATCTTGCGGAAACGCCACGTTGCGCCAAGCATTACCAATTTCAACGCTTAGCCCAAATTTGTTAGCTATAAATAGTGGGAACTCTGGCAAGGCTGCTGCTCCGCCAGATACAATAATGCGCTCTATGCGGGCGTTGCCGTAACGCATCTGAAAAAACTTGATGGATTTTTCAATTTCGCTTAGCAAAATATCTATAGTTGCGCTAATTGCACCGTACACCTGGCCCTCTAGCTTATCTTTACTAAGGCCAAACTTAAATACAAATTGGGTAGCCTGCTTTTCGTCTATGCTAAGGTTTTGCATGGCAGCTTTAATAAGGCTGTCTGTACCCGTTGGGATACTACGTGTTAGGCGTGGTGCGCCATTCATTGAAATTACTAGGTCTGTTGATCTGCTGCCAATATCTAACACCATTTGAGGTGCTGTGGCATCTGGTGCAAGCAATGACCTTGTAAGGGCTAGGCTTTCGGGTTCGAATGCAATTACATTAAGCCCAATAGATTCTAGTAAGTCTAGGCGCTTTTCGATAAAATCGTTAGTTACACTAGATAGTAAAATCTCTACCTTGTTTTGTTCTTTTGGCGAATCACCCAACAGGGCCCAATCTATTTTACTTTCGGCCAAGGGCGTTGGTATTAATGAATCTGCCTGGAAACGAATAGTTTTGGCTAGTTCATCGGGACTAAGCCTATCAATATCTATAACTGTTGTAAAGACCTTGTTGCTTGGTACACCCACCGCTACGTTGCGGGTGGTAATGCGGGCGTCATTTATTGCCTGGCGTATGTACTGAACTAAGCGCTGTTGGTCGGCGTTGGCATCGCTTTGACTTAAGCTACTATCAATCGGCACGCTTCCGTAGCGAGCCAATCCTTTAATCTTCCCACCCCCATGAAGTTCAACAACTCTAATTGCGGTGGTACCGATGTCTAGGCCGAAGAAGTCAGTCACGCCAGATAGAATACCCATTGCTTAGAAGTATATAGCATTAGCATTATTAACACCAAGCAATTTTATACCTATTTCTATAGGGATGGTGGCAGTGCCGTGATTGAATCGTAGGTTTGTTGCTTTATATTATCGATATTTTGCGTCGAAATATAGCTTTCTATAGGGTAGATAAATATTTCTGCGGCTTTTGAGGTTGATGCTGGTTCGCCTGGGTTTGACTGCGTAACACTGCTGAATGTTCGCAAAAAGTTAATATGTTCGGCGTTAAAGCTACCATTTACGTTAAGTCT
>JAYUPU010000033.1:0-11169 GCA_043759925.1 bacterium
CCGCTTAGTTTGCCATTTGTTACTTTTTCTACACCCTGACAGTACTTCCAGTACCACCAGATGTTAACAAACGGTACAATCAAAAGCCATGCTGTGGGAATATCTGCCCCTAAGGTCTTCATTTCACCCTTAGTTTTTACTAACCAGTAAAGGCTGTATATGCCAAAAGTTACAAAAGGTAGTAATAGTACTGCTACGGGGCTTCGATTTTTCACTGGGGTGTCTCCTTTAGTTCTTAAATATAGCTTACTTCTTTGGTAATTTTAGCACAAGCAAATTAGTTTTTAAGCCCGCCAAAAACCCTTGCCGGCAGTATCTTTAAATTCTTGCAAAAGTTCTTGCTGCTTTTTACTTAACTTGGTCGGCGTGTCTACAATAACAGTTACAATATGTGACCCACGACGGTCATTGCCAATTGGCACACCGTGATCACTTAATTTAAAATCTGTTCCGCTTTGTGTACCGGCTGGTACCTTCATGCGTACTTTGCCGTCAATTGTTTGTATATCAATTTCGCTACCCAACGTAGCGTCTATCATGTTAATATGTGCTGCACTTAAAATAAGCGACCCCTCACGTGTGAAAGTTTTGTGTGGGCGCACGCGTATTTGCACGTACAAGTCCCCTGCTGGGCCACCCTGAATATGCTCGCCGTGTTCGCGTAGACGGATAGTGCTGCCGTCATCCACACCAGCTGGTACACGCAGTTTAAGTACACCATCTTTGGTGTTAGCCGTTTTATGCGATAGTTTAATTTCTTTTTCTACACCAAAAATTGCTTCTTCAAAACCCAGTTCTATAGCTGTTTGCAAATCGCGGCCGCGGCGTTGCCTTTGCTGCTGGGCTCCGCCAAAAAACGTGTTAAATAAGTCGCCAAAACCACCTAAATCATTAAAATCAAAATTAATGTTTTGGCCCTGGAAACCACCGCCAAATGGGTTACCGCCCCCAGCAGCTCCGCCAACGCCGGCGTGGCCGAACTGGTCGTAGCGCTGGCGTTTTTCGGTATTGCTTAAAACTTCGTAAGCTTCATTTACTTCTTTAAATTTGGCCTCGTCGCCGCCCTTATCTGGATGATGCTGAATAGCCGCACTTCTAAAAGCCTTTTTTAACTCATCTGCGCTGGCGCTTTTGCCAACACCCAATACTTCATAATAATCGCGTTTGCTCATTGTACATATTTTAGCACTCTACACCTACAGAGTGCTAGCGAACTTACATTTCACGGCTAGCGTTTTTGTGCTTATCTATAGATTCTTCGATAGTCTTTTTTAAATCTTCAAGCTCGGCAATGCTGTTTAAGCGTACTGCTGCAACAACGTCGCCCTCAGGACTTTCGCCTTCACGCGTAAATTGTATAAACAACAAATCTGCTGTACCGTTCTTTTTAGTGACAATAGCTGTGCTATCTACAGATACAGTTGCTTTGCGGTTTTTAATTGTAAGTTCCATTATTTTTTCCCGTCTTCTGGCGGCAACAATCTTTCGCCTGCCGTTGCTATTCTTGATAAAGTTTCTTGCCATTGTCTGTTGCCTACGGCTTGATCACGCCGAATATCTGTAAGGTGATCTTCGTGCTTTTGTTCAGGAGTCCTGTTATCTTCTGGATCTGGTGTTCCAACTAGTGTTTCCCTAGGCATTATTTTTCTTCCTTCTTTTCGTCTTCGATTACTTCGCCTTCGATTGGGTCTTTGCCCTCGCCAGCTTTAGCTTCTTCGCCTTCTGGCTTTTCTGCAGCGGCCGCTTGTTCGTATAGTTTAGCGCCAATTGGCATCATTTTGTCTGTTAGTTCTTTGGCTGCAGCTTCGTAGGCATCTTTGTCTGCAGCTTCGTCATCTGCCACTTTTTTAGCTGCTTCTACGGCTTCGTCTAAGGCTTTAATGTCGTCTTCGGTAATCTTTTCTTTGTTGTCATCTTTAAGCTTTGTAGCCTGGTAAATTGCACTGTTTAGTTGGTTTTTAGCCTCTACACCCTCGCGTTTAAGCTTATCGGCTTCGGCGTTGGCTTCGGCATCTTGGCGCATTTTTTCAATCTCGGCTTTATCTAAACCGCCCGAACCCTGGATAGTGATATTTTGTTCTTTACCCGTGCCTTTGTCTTTGGCGGTTACATTTAAAATACCGTTGGCATCTAGGTTAAATGTAACTTCTACCTGTGGTACGCCGCGTGAGGCTGGTGCAATGCCGTCTAATATAAAGCGGCCAAGACTTTTGTTGTCTGTTGCAAACTCACGCTCTCCTTGCAATACATGGATCTCTACCTGGTTTTGGTTGTCAGCAGCTGTACTAAATGTCTCGCTTTTGCTAGTAGGAATAGTTGTGTTGCGTTCTATAAGTTTGGTGCTTACGCCGCCCATAGTCTCGATGCCTAGGCTAAGTGGTGTAACATCTAGCAGTAAAACGTCTTTAACGTCGCCCTGCAAAACACCACCCTGGATAGCAGCACCTATAGCTACAACTTCATCGGGGTTAACACCCTTCATTGGATCTTTGCCGAAGATTTCTTTAACTTTTGCTACAACGGATGGCATACGTGTCATTCCACCAACTAATACAACTGCGTCGATATCTTTGGCTGTTAGGCCGGCGTCTTTAAGGGCTTTTTTGCATGGTTCAGCAGTTTTATCAACCAAATCGCCAACAAGTTGTTCTAGTTTGGCACGTGATAGTTTGTGTTCGAAGTGTTTAGGACCATCTGCATTGGCAGTTAAAAATGGTAGGTTAATGTCGACTTCTTGGCTACTACTAAGTTCTATTTTGGCTTTTTCGGCCTCGTCACGCAGACGCTGCATTGCTGTGTTGTCGCTAGAAATATCTATGCCGTGTTCTTTTTTAAATTCGGCAGCAAAATAGTTAACTAAAACGCGGTCAAAATCGGCACCGCCTAAGTGAGTGTCACCGTTGGTGCTTTTTACTTCAAAAACACCGTCGCCTAGTTCAAGGATAGATACGTCAAACGTACCACCACCAAGGTCAAATACGGCAATTTTTTCATCGCCCTTTGTTTCTTTGTCTAGGCCGTAAGCTAGGGCAGCGGCAGTAGGTTCGTTAATAATACGCTTAACTTCTAGGCCGGCAATTTTACCTGCGTCTTTGGTTGCTTGGCGCTGGCTGTCGTCAAAATATGCCGGTACTGTAATAACCGCTTCAGTAACTGGTGCACCCAAAAAGGCTTCGGCGTCAGCTTTAAGCTTGCTTAAAATCATGGCGCTAACTTCTTCAGGGCTATATTCTTTGCCGTCCATTTTAACTTTGGTGCTATTGCCAGATTTTACAATCTCGTAGCCCATTAGTTTTAAGTCTTTTTGCACTTCTTTATCATTAAAGTTGCGGCCAATTAGGCGCTTAACTTCGTAAATAGTGTTTTTTGGGTTAGTAACTTGTTGGCGGCGGGCTAAAGCACCCACTAGGCGTTCGCCTTTTTTATTAACTGCTACCACACTTGGAGTTGTACGTGCGCCTTCATTGTTGGCAATAATTTCTGGTTTTCCAGATTGCATTACTGCCATTGCGCTGTTAGTTGTACCTAGGTCGATTCCAATAATTTTACTCATAATTTTCCCCTTGATTTAGTAGTAGTGTTTCTAGCACTTATTATATACGAGTGCCAAAATACTTTGCAAGCACAAAATTAGCACTCTACTCATTAGAGTGCTAATTATATTTGTTTTATAACCTTAAATTATTGTGGGGCGACCGGTAATTTCATTAATGCGCTGTTGGCAAGCATAAATGTTTCGCGCTGTTTCGTCATCGCCGTCTAACCATGCAACCTCAAGCTGAGCAGCAAGGGGCATGCGGGGTGGAAACTGACCGCGCAAGCCTAAAATAGTGTCTAATTCATCCTTAACTTCAGCTAAACTACGGGGTGGCTGTGCCAAGGGTTCAACGCTTACAGCATTAACCTGATCAGTATTGTAACTAAGTGCAAATGGATCCATATCTGTCATATACTATACATTATAACACTAATGTTTACTTATTGCAAGGTTACTCGTACCATTGCGTGGCGTAGCACTTCGTCTTGCAAGGTATATCCGGCTTGTAGTTCTTCTGCTACTACTTCTGTAGCGCCTTCGCCTTCTTCCATGCTAACTGCTTCGTGCAAATTAGGGTTAAACAGCTGGCCAACTGTTTTTATACGCTCTACGCCAAGTTTAGCTAAAACAGTCTCGAATTGTTTAACAGTACCCGCAACACCTTTTATATAGTCGTTGTTGGCAAGTTCTTTAGGAGTATTTTTTAGAGCGCGTACGAAGTTATCTATAACCGGCAAAAGTTCGCGCACCACCAGTGATTTGTAGAAAGTGCCTAATTTTGCTTTGTCTTCTTCTGCCCTGCGGCGCACATTTGCTGCATCGGCCCGCTCGCGCTGCAAAGCATCTGTTAGTTCGGCAACTTGTTGTAATAATTCTTCGGCACTCGGGATTACATTTTCTTGTGCTTGTTTTTTAGTCATTATAACGCTCCATAAATTGTTCGGTAATTACTATGGGTAAATTAGTTGCCATATTAAAGGCTGCATTTTCTATGGCATTAACTAACATTGGTTGCTTTCTTTTAGCCATGACCGATCGCCTTGCTTCAATAAGCATTTGCAGCGCGACATCTGTAGGTAATACAGCCTTGCCCTTAACGTCTAACTCTAGTACTTCAGCCCACGTGCCCTGCATAGTCTGAAAATCGCCAATATGAAATGCCTCGTAATCGGGCGTTGTGACTTCAGGTTTATAGCCCTCGAACGCAGCGTCTAGCCTTGCCCTGTCTTGTTGCCTAAGCATACATAGACTCCTCAAGGGTTTTACCGGCACGCTCTACTAAGCCCATAACATCGCGGTAACTTTGGCGGGTTGGCCCAAGCACACCAATAAAACTTTTGTCGCTGTATGGGCTGCGGAACTTGCTGATTATAAGACTACAGCCACTATTGCGGCCTATTGGGTTTTCGGCACCTATATATACACTTAACGCCTCGTTAGGGGCAGCTTCGCGTAGCCATGGTTCTAGGTTATCTAGTAGGCGGGCTACCTCTTGTACTTGGCCCGGGTGCATAAATTCTGGCTGGCCAAATAGGTTACTAAGGCCGCTCATGTATAGCTGGTTACCAATAGTTGCAAGGCCCAAATTATGCGTAAGCTCTACCAATGTATCTACGGTATTGCGTATAACGCGCTCAGGCAAACCACCAGCACCGGCTCGGGCACTAAGTGCGCGCTCGGCTCGTGGGCTTGGCAAGTTTTGGGCGGTTTCTTGGGCGACATGGTTTACGTAAAAACGGTAGCCTTTATCTGTAGGAATTCGTCCAGCGCTTGTATGGGGCTGTTCTATAAACCCTAGGCGTTCAAGTTCGGCCATTTCGGCACGAATAGTTGCGCTACTTACACCAAAAACTTTGGCAAGCAAGTTAGAGCCAACCGGGCTTGCGACTTCGGCATATTGCTCTACAACACTTCTTAAAATAGCTTCTTGACGTTTAGTCATCATGAAAACATATTAGCATTTTTAGCAGTCACTAGGCAAGAGTGCCAGTACTACAGTTGTGGCAATGAGGCTTTTGTCTTTGCCAAGATGATTTTTGTAAGTTCGATACCTTTTTGGTGATCTTCCTGGGTGTAAACCGCGTTTTCGACAATACTGCGCAGGTGCAACGACGAATCGTTTAAGTCACCGCTAATAACAAACTTAACATATGGGCGGTCTAGCATTGCCTGCAATACGATAACTGCTGTTTGCATACGGTTTTTAAATTCATGGCCATGCATTGTCTCGCGGTTTTTTAGCCTATATTGCCAATCTTCAAAACTGGGCGGTAGCAGCGCAATAACAATTGCGTCATTTTTAATTTGTTTCATGGCGTCGGTACCGCCAAATTCGTAATCGTGTATTGGTATAAGGCCAAGCTGCTTTGCCTTTTCTACCTCACGCACACTAGTGCCAGAAACCTGTTGGCCATGAATAATCTCGGCTTCTATAAATTCGCCGCTTTTTAGGTCGGCTAAAAAGTCATCTTCTGATCTAAAAAAGTAATGAACACCGTGTACTTCGGCTATGCCGTTGCGTATTTTTGGGCTACGGGTGGTGTCTGACACAATAAAGTAATATGGGCCCGTTTGCACTAAATAATTTATTAGTGTGTTACGGCCACCGCCAGCTACGCTCATCATGGCAACAAAAGGTGTTGCACCTAATACTTCCCTGGCATAGTCTGATACTTTGTAGTGCGCTAGCGCGTGTTCAAAATCTGCTAAACGGGTTAGTGTTGGTTTCTTAAGCCCGTTCATCTGACTGTACTTCCATAGTATGATTATAAGAGAAGAGTTACAAAACCACAAAAGGAGTTAGGCGTTACATTAGTAGATCGTCGGCTACACCAAGGCGGCCAAATAATAAATCTGCGCTGCTGCGGGCCAGCATGGTACGGTGTTCGTTAATTTTGCCACCGTTCATGATAGTTATAACCTCTTGAGTGGCAAGTTGTAGGTCGTCGTTTAGTACAAATGTATAATCTGGGTCGGCTAATGCCATTGGCAAACTCTCAGCCGCTTCGGCCATGCGGCCCTGCAAGTCTACTACGCGCCTGGTGCCAATACGGTGCATCCATTCGGCGTAGCCTGGTGGCAATATATAAATAGGTTTAATACTTTTAAAGCCCAGTTTTCTAAAATTTGGAATCGCCCTGGCAATAATTGCCATAGTTGCTGGCCCACTAGCCGGGTAGCTGTTTGCACGTGTGCCATAAAATTCCCCACTGTTACTAACCAAAAACTGCACATATTCGCCAGCTTTTATTTGGTCTAACATTTTAAAGTAATCATCCCTAAAAAAGTACTCGTGGCCATCTTTTTCGTTTTGGCGGGCTGGCCTGGAAACGTCGCTGGGAACATACGGTAAACCTAAAGATTCAATAATAGTGGTTTTACCGACGCCGGTGGGGCCAACAAGTGCAACTAAATCTACCTGGGCCAGTTGCTTAAGCACCGCTGGGTTGGCCACATATGTAGGGGCTAACTTGCGTGCCCACTGTATAAAATCTTCTTTTTGCATGTGTTAATACTAGGTTACCGCTTTTATTACATATGGTAAACCTAGTTTTAAGCAAACAGGTGCTACTAGTCCCTCTTTAGCAGTACCGTAAAGGCTTCGGCAGGAATATCCACCTTACCAAAGCGCTTCATGCGCTCTTTACCCTTTTTTTGCTTGGCTAACACCTTTTTTTTGCGTGAAACGTCGCCGCCGTATAAGCCGGTGGTTACATCTTTGCGGTAGGCGCTAATGTCTTCGCGGGCTATAAACTTACCGCCAACGCCGGCCTGCAGTGCAACCTGGAAGTTCTGACGTGGAATAACATCCTTGAGCTTTTTAACCGTATCGCGGCCTACGCTATTTGCCTCGGACCTGTGCACCATAATGCTAAGTGCCTCTACACAGTCGCCGGCCACATAAAAATCTAGGCGTACTAGGTCTTCTTCGCGGTAGTTATCTAGTTCGTAATTAAAGCTGCCGTAGCCACTGGTAATACTTTTAAGCTGGTCATAAAAATCTGTAAGAAGGTTAGCTAGTGGAGCCTCGAATGTAATAAGTGCCAGTTGGGCATCAACAAAACTAAGGTTTTTTTGCAGGCCACGCTTGCTAACAATAAGCTGAATAACTGCACCAACGTAATCTTTAGGACACACAACTTCGCCCTTTATCCAGGGTTCGCGTATTAATGCTACCTTACTTGCCTCGGGCAAGCTGCTGGCAGACTTAATATCTAGCTCGTCACCGTTACTCATTACTACTTCGTAATCGGTACTGGGGTTTGTAACAACTAAATCTAGGTTGTACTCACGCTCTAGGCGTTCTTTAATAATGTCCATGTGTAGCAGCCCCAAAAAGCCAATACGCACACCAAAGCCTAATACCGGCGAATTTTCGGGTTCGTACTGCAAGGCAGAATCACTAAGGCTTAGCTTATCTATGGCCTCTTTTAGGGCTAAGTAATTTTCGTTACTATCGGGGAAGAACCCGGCATACACAAATGGCTTTACTACCTTGTAGCCGGGCAAAGCAGCGGTAGAGGCATTGGCAACAAGTGTTACCGTATCGCCCACGCGTGCTTGGCGGGTACTTTTTAGGTTGGTGACAATATAGCCAATTTCGCCAGTTGCAAGGTCGGCGTTTGGCTTCATATCTGGGCGCAGGGCGCCAACTTCTAGCGCGATGCCATTTGTAGCGGCACTAATCATACGAATCTGAGCGGCTTTAGCAATGTGGCCATCAATAACACGCACATACAAAATAACACCGCGGTAGTCGTCGTAGTAACTATCAAAAATTAATGCACGGGTTGGGCCATTTGTATCGCCTTTTGGCGCTGGAACTAAGTCTATAACTGTATCCAATACAGCCGGTACGCCCACACCAGTTTTGGCACTAATTAGCAAAATATCTTCTTTTTTACAGCCTAGTAGGGCAACAACTTCGGCACTAACACGTTCTACATCGGCAGCTGGCAAATCTATTTTGTTTAGAACAGGGATAATTGTTAGGTCTGCCGCCATGGCCAAATAAACGTTGGCTAGGGTTTGTGCCTGAATGCCCTGCGATGCGTCTACAACCAGTATGGCGCCTTCGCAGGCTTCTAGGCTACGTGATACCTCGTAGCTAAAATCAACGTGTCCTGGCGTGTCTATAAGGTTTAGCTGATAGTCTTTGTACTGCATGCGCACAGGGGCAAGCTTGATAGTAATACCTTTTTCACGCTCTAGGTCCATCTTATCTAGCATCTGCGCCTTCATATTGCGCTTGTCTACTGTACCCGTAACTTCAAGTAGCCGATCCGCTAGGGTCGACTTGCCATGATCAATATGAGCAATAATACAAAAGTTCCTAATATTTTCCATTTAAGCCTATTATAACAGAGGTAGGCCCCAGTTGCTATTGCTTATTGGATGCGGATTGGTTTTAAGATCATGTTCTTTAAACGGCCTACAACGGTTGTAGCTTGTTCTAGCCCAAATAATGCGCTGACGCTAATGTGTACAGTAAGTGTTATGCCGGCTATTGCTGCTAACTTAAGCCCTAGCGTCAAAAATCCTTTATCTGCTGCACCAAGCGGCAGTAGCTGAACCATAACAAAGCCTGTTAGCATGGTAAAACCGCTTACAGATACTGTGCGGCCAACATTGCTCCAAAAAGCGCGGTCTAACAGTTTAGGGTCACGCCATAGCATGATGCACAGCAATATAAACACCTCGCTAGCAGCAACAATGCTTTGGGCTATAGCCAAACCAGATGCACCGTAGGCTGATGGCCGCGCCAGTGTAAACGCCAACACAATATTAAGAGCAATGGCAAACAGTGATACTAACAGCGGTGTAAGCGTGTCTTTGTGGGCATAAAAATAACGCGAAAATAGTGTATAGATAATCCTGAAAAATATAGCTATAGATAAGAATCCAAGTATAAGGGATATTTCAGGGGCGCCGGCTCTAAAAATAATACGTGCTAAGTAGCCACGGCAAAAGTAATAAATTATTGCTGCTGGAATAGAAATCCATATCAAAACCTGTAATATCATTCTGAAATCACGCCTAAATAAATCTGGCCGTTTTTGCGCCAAGCGTTCTGCCATACGCGGGAAGGCCGCCGTAGAAATAGCTGTACCAATAAGCATTATTGGTGCCATATGCAGGGTAAATGCGTTTTCGTAATAACTAACGTAGCCATCGCCAAGCTGGCGGGCGCGGTTTGTCTCTACTATGCTGTTAATACTATCCACACCTTGGTCGATAGACCTGGCTGGTAGCTGGCGCAAAATACGCTTAAAATCTTTACTAAAACGTATGCTAAAGGTGTAATGAAAATCTAAACCAATTAGGCCAACGGCAGCAATCATTAGTTGCAATATTGCGCCAGCCAGCGCACCTATACCCAAGCCAATTAAGCCAATGTTATGCCTAAAAATAAAAATGCTAGCAATGATACTTAAGTTGTAAATAATCGGGGCAGTTGCAAAAAAGAAAAACCTACCAAAAGTTTGTTGTACGCTGGTTAAAATACCAGCTATTGTGAACAATAAAGGGTTAAAAGCAACCAGCCTCATAATGGTTGTTGCGTTATGTAACTGTTCTGGTGACAAATTAGGTGCAACAATATGAATAAGGTTTTCGGCAAATATCAATATGAAAACGCCTATAGCCAGCATTACTAGTACCATTATGTTCATTAAACTAGAGCTTAGTTCCCATACGCCCCGGCGATCACTTTTTTGTAGGCGTTCTGACAGTATAGGTATAAAGGCTACACCTAGTACACCGGCAGCCAAAGTTAAAAAGAAAAAGTCGGGTATTTTAAAAGCAGCAAAATATGCATCTGTACTTTGTCCGCCAGTAGGTAAGAAGCTACCGTTCACAAACATGGTTCTAAATAAGCCAAGTACTTGGCTTACCAACATAGTAACAATCAGCAGCGTTGCCGCCCCGCCTAAGCTTAAACGCTTATTTGTCTTTTTTAATATTCGATTCATCTAGCTAAATATTATAGTCGATAAAACAGATATATGGGAATAAAAATTGAGCCGCTAGTACAATGCTGCGGATTTTGGCATAGTTGTGCCGCTAAGGATCTTTAATACATCTTCGGCTTCGACAGTTTCTTTTTCAAGTAAAGCTTCTTTTAATGTTTCTAGTTGTTTTTTGTTAGCAACTATAACTTCTTTTGCACGTTGTGCAGCCTCGGTAATTAAGCTTTCGACTTCATCATCAATAACTTTAGCTGTCTCGTCACTAAATTGGCGTTCATGTACTAGGCGGTCCATCATCATACCATCTTCTACATGGAAAACTTGGTTGCGCAACTTTTTGCCCATTCCTTGATTAATTACCATTTCGCGCGCCAGTTCGGCTGCTTTTTGCAAATCATTACCAGCACCAGTTGTTACGTGGTCGGCACCATACAAAACTTCTTCTGCAATACGCCCACCAAGCATACGCGCCAATACATCTTTATATTCAACAATACTGTGATAACTTTTATCTTCGGGCGGTATAAACCATGTGACGCCACCTGTACCACCACGTGGAATAATAGTAACTTTGTGTACCATATCACTGTCAGGCAAAACATGGCCTACAACGGCGTGTCCAGCTTCATGGTAGGCAGTCATTTCTTTTTCACGGTCACTCAT
>JAYUPU010000034.1:0-4132 GCA_043759925.1 bacterium
TCACAATTCGCCCCAGTTTTTGCCAACCGATACGTCTACGCGTAAATTAACTCCCAGGTCGGGGTAAATGTTTTCCATGGTATCTTTTAGTAGTTTGCCAACCGATTCGGCATCGGCTGCCTTGCATTCAACTAATATGCTGTCGTGTATTTGTAGTAGTTGCGCTGCGCCCGCTGGCAACAGTGGGTTAACAGCTGTCATTGCCATTTTTGTTAGGTCGGCGGCGGTGCCCTGGATAGGCATGTTTATAGCGGCCCTAAAGGCACCTTCGCGCACCATATAGGCTGGTGATTTTGCATCTGGCGTTGGGCGTCTGCGGCCCAAAAGCGTTTCTACATAGCCACGCTTATCGGCTTGTTCCCTAAACTTAGTTATCATTTCTTTAAGTTTAGGGCGTACATCAAAATACTTTTCTATAAAGTCTTTGGCCTCATTCATGCTAATGCCCGTACCACTGGCTAGCCCGAAGGTGCCTTGGCCGTACAAAATACCAAAGTTTACAGCCTTGGCGGCATAGCGCATATCTTTTGTAACATCTGATGCGTCTATGCCGTGTATTAGGGCTGCTGTTTCGGTATGAATATCGCTGTCATTGTTGAATGCCGTAATCATACCCTGGTCACCACTCATGGCAGCAGCAATACGCAGTTCGAACTGGCTGTAGTCGGCACTTACAAACACGTTACCTGGTTCGGCAATAAAGCCTTTGCGGATTTCTCGCCCCAGTTGTGTACGCACTGGTATGTTTTGCAGATTAGGGTCAATGCTACTTAAGCGCCCAGTTGCAGCAATTGTAAGGTTAAAGGTTGTGTGTACGCGGTCGCCACTATCTGCCAGTTTTGGCAACGTATCTACATAGGTGCTTTTAAGTTTGGTGTATTCGCGGTAATTTTGTATGCAGTCAATAATTGGATGTGCCGCTTTTAGCTTATCTAACACGTCTACGGCAGTGCTGTAGTGCCCTGCCTTACCCTTTTTGGTAACATTGGTGGGCAAGCCTAACTTAACAAAAAGTATTTCGCTTAGTTGGCTTGGGCTACTAATATTAAATTCTTGGTTGGCATGTCCATAAATAGTTTGTTCAATGTCACTAATTCGGCCTTCTAGGTCAGTGCTAAATTTGGCAAAAAAGGCTGGGTCAATTTTAATACCGGCCCGCTCCATTTGTGCCAATACTGGTATAACTGGCCAATCAACGGTGTCGACAAGCTTAATAAGGCTAGTTACTTCACTCATTTGCTCGCCTTGCACGTTGGCTAGCGCAGTAATTACAGATGCGACTTCGCTGGCACGTTCTAACAATTGGTCATCGTCTAAATCCTCTAAGTTGCCGTCAAAACCCAAATCACGGTTAGCAATATCTGTTAGCGTTTGTTCGCGGGCTAGGCTATTCACAATAAACGATCCGACCAATGTGTCGTGTGCCACGCGCGGCAATGGCAGGCCAAGTTCTAACAGTACTTTGAAGCTGTTTTTAATATCATGGCCAGTTACTGCTGTTGGCAGACTAATATCGCCGAGCTTAACGGTTACTTTGCGCAAATCTATGGCGTAGGTAGTTTCGCTGTCGCCTATAATTAACACCTTTGGATCGTCACCATTTTTGCCTGCGGCCCTAGCGTGCATAACTACGTCGCCGCTAACAGATACCTTAGCCAAAGCTGCCTTGGTCGTGATGTGAACTAGCGGTTTTTGCTGCAATTCAACCAAGCCGCCACTTAGTAAACTACCCTGTTTTTCAGGTGTGGGTGCAGCTGCATCATGGTTTTGCATGCCGGTTGGTAGGTTGCGCAGTAAGCTCCTAAATTCAAGGCGTGTCAAAATCTCTTTTAGGCGCGCTGTGTCTAATTTGTTTACATCCATTTCTGCCAAATCCAGTGGAATTGGCGCATCGTCATACAACTTAGCAACTTCACGGCTCATGTAGGCAGAATCTTTACCGGCAATTAGCTTTTTAGCCAAACTATCTTTAACTAAACTAACGTTTTCGTAAATTCCGTCTAGTGTTTTAAACTGTTGCAGCAAATCTACAGCACCCTTTTCGCCGATACCCGGAACACCAGGAATGTTGTCTGACCCATCGCCCTTTATGCTTTTTAGGTCCAAAAACTGGTCAATTTCAATGCCATATTTTTCCTCGAAGGCTTCTACGTCAAAAAGATCAATGTTAGTCAGACCTTTTTTAAGGGCATACATGTGTGTAAGCGGGCCAACGCACTGCAGCATGTCTAGGTCGCTGCTAATTAGCATTGTTTCTATGCCCTGCGCAGCTGCAAGCTTAGATAGCCCACACATAATATCGTCGGCTTCGTAGTCATCAAGCTCGTACAAGGGCCAATTAAAAGCCTCTAAAACCTCGTGCAAAATAGGAATCTGCGCATAAAAGTCAGGTGGTGCTGGTTTGCGCCCTGCTTTGTAGTCTGGGTAAATAGCCAGGCGCTTGCGGATGTTAGTTTTGGGCTTATCCCACGCTACACAAACGTAATCGGGCTGCAGGCGCTTAATAAGTTCTAACGCCATGGCTGCAAAGCCGTATACGCCACCCGTTGGGGTACCGTCTTTGGTACTTAAATTGGGCATAGCGTAGTAGCCACGGTAAAAAACAGACTTGCCGTCTATAATTGCTAACTTCTTACGCACCTCTGTCATAATTACAGTATACACTTGCGTGGTTACAAATAAACCTGTTAATTACTGTGTTAATAGCCTTGGTGCTGCATGTTTGCAGCGGTTGGGCGCATATGCCAAGCCGTATACATACCCATGCCAACACTAGCTGTCTCGGCCACATACGGGAAAACTGAACCCAAATAAGGCCGCGTTTATAGCAGCAATACCCAGCAGCCTATGAGCATCAGTTTTACTTATGGATTCATTTTTATTAGCGTGTTCGTGATTATACGGCATGTAAATGCTAGCATACAGCAAACTACCCTATATAAACAAAAGCGTTAAACACTACAGTCTAAAAAATAGATTAAATATCGGCTAAATGACGAATGGCCGCACCATAAACTATGGGTATACTTGCTAGAGCCCTAAGATTGTCCGACCAAACGTCATATTGTTCACTTTCATAAGTACCCGACTGGTCTTTAACTTGGTCGCCTGTTCTAGTTCTTGCGTGAAACAATATTCCCCATTCAGTGATATCAAATTGAATCAATGGGACTGAAAAAGGCATTTCATCCCTGTCGTTGCGTACCTTAAACGTCACACCGTTCATATCGTTAACTAGTATGCGTGCACCTGTAAGTTCAAGCTCTTCGCCGTCTATGGACTGTATTGTTAGCCCCGAGTTCATATCGCTAAAAACTGGCACCCGCAGTACGCTCATGTTATTAGTAGCCCTGTCGTAGATGCTAATAATATGATCGCCAAGCGCCGATTCATATGGTGGCGTGTGCTCTATTTTCATTTTTTCAGGAACATGCGCACCATCAGTTAGCCCAAGTTCTGATGCCTGTACGATCGTGCTAAGTTCTTGTGCGATAGGATGCTCAAATTCAGCTAAGAACATAGTCAGAAACTCCGTTATTTATTAAAGAATATACCCCGGTGCCTAAAAACTCAAACTATATAGTTTGTATATCTATAAGATAAGCAAAAGCGTGTACAATAAAAGATAATATGGGTGGACCAAAAACAGATATAGTCGAAAGCTACCGGCTAAGCACAAAAGACACACTGGTGCAGTACCACAGCACGATAGATGGTTTAAGCACCCAAGAAGCTACATCCCGCCAGGATAACTTTGGACTAAACAAGCTAATATCAGTAAAAAAAGATCCGCTATACAGCCGTTTTTTGCGGCAGTTTAAAGATTTAATGCTTATATTGTTAAGCCTTTCTGCGGCTTTTAGTTTTGCAATTGGCGACAGCCGCACAGGCATAATTTTGGCCGCAATCGTAATAATTAATGCCGTTATAGGTTTTAGCCAAGAATATAAGGCCGAGAAAGTCATGGCCAGCCTAGAAAAGTTAGTGGTTCCACTAGCCAAAGTAAAACGTGGCGGTAAATTATCAGAACTACCCAGTGCACAACTAGTACCCGGCGATATTATATATATAGAAGAAGGCGATAGTATCCCTGCCGACGCGCGTGTAATTGAAGAAACCGAGCTAAGCACTA
>JAYUPU010000035.1:0-4078 GCA_043759925.1 bacterium
GGTGTATCAAGCTTACGGATTTCAACAACTTTCATGTTAGTTTGCCTCCTTGCTAATAAACTTTGTCTTAACCGGAAGTTTGTGGCCAGCTAGGCGCATTGCCTCGCGAGCGATTTCTTCGGTTACGCCGCCCATTTCAAACAAAACGGTGCCTGCTTGAACTTTGGCTACAAAAAATTCGGGATTGCCTTTACCGCTACCCATTTTTACATCTTGTGGCTTACGAGTCACAGGTGTGTGTGGGAAGATACGGATCCAGATTTTACCACCGCGCTTGATGTAGCGAGTCATCGCTTGACGTGATGCTTCGATTTGACGGCTAGTTATGCGTTCGTTTTCTTGGCTTTGCAATGCAAATTCGCCAAAAGCAATTGTGTTGCAGCTTGTAGCTGGGCCACGGTTCTTGCCTTTTCGTACCTTGCGGAACTTAGTCCTAGATGGGATTAACATTACAGTGCCTCCCCCTTATATATCCATACTTTTACGCCAATAACACCTGCGGCAGTTTGTGCTTTAGCACCACTGTAGTCGATGTCTGCACGTATTGTATGTAATGGGACGCTACCTTCAACGGTTTTTTCGCGGCGTGACATTTCGGCACCGTTTAAGCGGCCAGAAACTTCGATACGAATACCTTTAGCACCGGCACGCATAGTTGCGGCTGCGGCTTGCTTGGTAGCGCGCCTAAATGCAATACGGCGTTCTAGCTGATGAGCAATATTCTCGGCAACTAGTTTAGCGTACATTTCAGGCTTTTTAATTTCTTCTATGTTTACACGTACTGGCATGCCGTAGATTTTCTCTATAGCAGCTTTAAGTTCTTGTGCACCTGCACCACCGCGTCCAATAACAACACCAGCTTTTGCAGTCTGGATAGTTACGCTGGCAAGGTTTGGTGAGCGTTCTATATCTACTTTGTTGATAGCTGCGCGCGATCCAAGCTTTTTAACTATCAAGCGGCGAACCGAAAGATCATCTGTTAAAAACTTAGCGTAATCGCGTTTGCTAGCAAACCAACGACTGCGCCAATCTTTGTTGACCTGAAGGCGCATGCTAATTGGGTTTACTTTTTGGCCCATTATTTTGCCTCCTTCTTTGATACGGCTGGGGTTGCAACGGCCTTAACAGGCTTTTTGCGCTCTTCACCGTCTACTGTTACAAAAATGTGGGATAGTTTACGTTGGAAAGGAAGTGCGCGGCCTTGTGCAGCTGGGCGGAAACGCTTGATACGTTCACCAGCTGTAACGCTGATTTCGGTAATAACAAGTGTATCTGGCTTTAGGTTATTGTTGTGCTCGGCATTAGCCCTGGCACTAGCAATAACTTTTTGTACTGGGCTGGCGGCGCGGCGCGGTGTATGGCTTAAAATAACCATTGCATCTGCAACTGTACGTCCACGAACAAGCGCCGCTACTTCTCGGACTTTGCGCGGACTCATGCGGACACCTTTGGCTGAAGCTTTAACAGACATGACTATTTGCCTCCCTTGGCCATTTTACCGCCGTGTCGACGGAACTTACGGGTTGGGCTAAATTCACCAAGCTTGTGACCTACCATGTTCTCTGTAACAAAAACTGGTACGTGCACTTTACCGTTGTGCACTGCAATAGTACGGCCAACAAATTCAGGTGGAATAGTACAGGCGCGTGCCCATGTTTTGATAATTGTTCGGTCATCACCGCCAAGAGCTTCTACTTTTTTAGCAAGCTTTGGGTCGATAAATGGTCCTTTTTTAAGTGAACGACTCATAACTAACCTTCCTATTTCCTCTTGGCCGCATGGCGGCTTTTAACAATAAATTTGCTCGATGTTTTACGGGTACGAGTCTTGTAGCCCAAGGTCTTTTGACCCCATGGTGTAACCGGTGCGCGGGCCATACGGTGACGACCACCATCACCACCACCGTGTGGGTGATCAACGGCGTTCATAACAACACCACGTACAGTTGGCCTAATGCCCTTACGGCGCATGCGTCCGGCTTTACCATATTTAATGTTTTGGTGTTGATCGTTACCAACGCTGCCAATATGAGCCATGCATTCAACATGAATCATACGAACTTCGCCTGATGGCATACGCACTTGTGCATAAGAGCCTTCTTTAGCGATTAGCTGGGCTTTAACACCAGCACTGCGAACAAGTTTTGCGCCTTTACCTGGTTCTAGTTCGATAGCATAAATGCTAGCACCAGTAGGAATGTTTTTAAGCGGTAAACGGTTGCCAAGTTCTACAGGTGCTTCTGGGCCACTGTGGATTTTTTGGCCAATTGCAGCGTTTGCAGGTGCAAGGTTGTAATGGTAGTCACCTTTACTATCTAGGATACGAATAATACGTGCTGTGCGGTTTGGATCGTATTCGATGTGCTCAATTGTTGCTTGCGTACCAGCTGCCAAGCCAAAGTTAACATGGCGGTACATTCGGCGAACACCACCACCCTTGTGACGGGTAGTAATACGGCCCTGGTTGTTACGACCTGCAGTAATTTTGCGAGTAGATACTAGTGAACGTACAGGCTTCTTAGTAGTAATCGTACTAAGATCCTGGCTTGTCATGCCACGTCGTCCGGGAGTGGTTGGTTTCATATGCTTAATAGCCATGATTACTTCCCTTCTTTCTTGGCATCTTTTTTGGTAGCCTTTTTGTCTGGCTTAGGTGCTTTAACTGCTTTTACGTCTTTAGCTGCTTCTGCTGCTGCTTGGTCGTCTGCTGCAAAAATTGGGATTGACTGACCTTCTGCCAAACGCACATAAGCTTTTTTCATATCACTGCGATTGCCGTTTTCGAACTTACCACCACGGTAAAAGCGTACTGATTTACCTTTTTGGTTAACAGTATTAACAGAAAGTACTTGTACATCAAACTGTGATGTTACAGCATCTGCGATTTGTAGCTTGTTAATGTTGCCAGGTACGACAAATACGTATACGCCCTTATGTGACATTGCATAGGCTTTTTCGCTTACGCGAGGGCGGATTGATATAGTATTACTCATTATTTTGTCTCCTTAGCCGTTGCTTTAGCTGTGGCTAGGCGTGTGTGCAAAGCAGCTAGTGCTTTGTTAGTAATAACAATGGTGTCTGCGTTAAGTACGTTATACACAGATATGTAACCAGCGTTGCAAACCATAACGTTTTGCAAGTTAGCGAATGCCCGTACAACTTCAGGAGTTTTTTGGTCTACAATAATAACGATATTACCTGTGGCTTTTACGGCACTAAGTAGTGCTACGGCTTCGGCAGTTTTATTATTTTTAAGTGCAATATCTTGGATTACGCTAACAATACCAGCGGTAGCTTTAAGGCTTAGAGCCTGGCGGATTGCTGTGCGTTTTGCAGTTGCATGAAGTTTAATTGTGTAGTTTTCGTTGCCAGTTGGGCCAAATACAACACCACCACCGCGCCAAATAGGCACACGGCTACTACCAAAACGAGCACGTCCGGTACCCTTTTGTTTCCATGGTTTTTTACCACCACCACTTACCAAACCGCGAGTTTTAGTAACTGCAAGGTTTTGGCGTTGGTTAGCATTATGACTAAGGTAAGCCTGCTTTAATAGTTCGTGGTTTTTAACTTCTAGGCCAAATACTGATGCATCTAGCTTAGCGGTTGTTGTTGCTTTTGTACCTGTTGCGGTATATGTAGGAGTAGTCATTATTTTGCCCCTTTAACTAGCACAATGCCTTTACGTGGGCCTGGTACAGCACCAGTAACACCAATAATATTGTGTTCGGTATCTACCAAAGCAACAACTAGGTTACGTACGGTTACTTGTAGGTCGCCGCCGTGTCCGGCCATGCGCTTACCTTTAAAGATTTTTTGTGGGTACATACTACCAATAGAACCAGGACGGCGATAGCTACGGCCACCGTGAGTCTTACGACCGCGGTGGAAATTGTGGCGCTTGATTGTACTTTCGAAGCCTTTACCTTTGCTGGTGCCGGTAACATCAACTACATCGCCAACTGAAAAGACCTCTGCTGTAAGTTCTGTTCCTACTGCGAGGTCTTCTTCTATTTCGGTAACGCGGAATTCGCGTACAATCTTCGGGCTTCGGCCAGCGGCCTTAAAATGTCCTGCTT
>JAYUPU010000036.1:0-4042 GCA_043759925.1 bacterium
GCGAAATTGGTGACCAAGAAAAAATTGATATTGTTGTGTGGGACGAAAACCCAGTTTCCTACATTAGTAACGCGCTAAGCCCTACTAAGGTTAACAGCGTTGTTATTACTGATGGCAAAGCCAAAGTATATGTAGCTGATGATCAGCTTAGTATTGCAATTGGTAAGGGCGGCCAAAACGTACGCTTGGCTAGTAAGCTTACTAGCCACGAAATAGATATTGAACCAGACAAGGGTACTGTTGTAGACGAACACGCCGAAGAACAAGTTACAGTTTTGCCCGATAAGCCGAAACTAAAGCGCAAAAGCGACCTTGAAAACAGCTTGCTAAGTGCGATCGAAGAACACGGCGAATAGTCTTACATTACGCCCACAAACTTAAATTAGCACTCTATATTGACGAGTGCTAATTTAGCGTAGTATTATTGGTGTATGCAAGATGCGCAAGACTTCCAAGACTTTTTAAACCACCTAACCGATAATGCGTTGGCTAGCCTAAAACATGCTGATGGTATAGCTAGGGCTGCAGGCAGCGCGTATGTGGGTACAGAACACTTGTTAATGGGAGTTTTAGCGCAAGATACATCACAAGGTGCCAAACTACTAAAACAATCGGGTGTAACTATAGATAAAGCCCGTTTGGCTATGAATCTTAGTCCTAAAACCATGACACTAAATATGGGTGCAAAAGGCTTAAGCGAAGCAGCTAAACTAACGCTCAAAATGAGCTGGGAAATTGCCCAAGAATACGCTCAAGAATTTTGTGGTACAGAACATATTTTATATAGCATTTTAAGCCAAAAAAATGCCAGCGCCACGGTATTGCTGCGTAGCATGAGCGTAAATGTTGACGGTATTACTGGCCAGCTTCAACAAATGCTAAATAGGCAAAGCTACGAAGACGAACATTCGGGTTCGGTCACTACAAAGACAGTTCGCAAAACTAAAAAAAGTATCGTTGACCAGTTCGGTATAGATTTAACCGAACAAGCGCGCGCAGGCAAACTTGACCCTGTTGTGGGCCGCGAAGCACAAATACGCCGCACAATCACAATCCTAAACCGCCGCACAAAAAATAACCCAGTATTAATTGGCGAACCTGGTGTAGGTAAAACTGCTATTGTCGAGGGCTTGGCACAGCGTATTATTGCTGAAGACGTGCCAGACGCAATGCTAGACAAGCGAATTGTAATGCTAGATTTAGCCGGAATGATTGCTGGTACAAAATACCGGGGTGAATTTGAAGATCGCCTAAAAAAAGTCATGCAAGAACTCGAAGACGACACTAAAACCATTATATTCATAGACGAGATTCACTTGCTAGTTGGCGCGGGTGCAGCAGAAGGCGCAATGGATGCCGGCAATATATTAAAGCCCGCCCTAGCCCGCGGTAAAATTCAGGTTATTGGCGCTACAACTACTAGCGAATACACTAAGCATATCGAAAAAGATGCTGCCTTAGAGCGCCGTTTTCAGCCTATTCAAGTACCAGAAACAAACCAGGTTGAAACGCTTGCTATACTTCGTGGTTTAAAAAAGCACTATGAGGATTTCCACGCAGTTAATATTAGCGACGAAGTACTGCAAGATACTGTACAGTTGGCAGCCCGCTATATTCAAGACAGATTTATGCCAGATAAGGCAATAGATTTACTAGACGAAACTGCCGCACACCTACGTGTAGATATAGGTAAAACCCCCCCTCAGCTGCGTGCACTACAAAAAGATCTTAAAAATGTTCAAATTTATATCGAAGAAGCCGTAGATGCAGAGGATTACGAAAAGGCCGCCCGTGAAAAGCAAAAGGCCAGCCAGATACAAGAAGACATAAAAGCACTTACCAAAAATAATAAAGCTGCGAAGCGAATAGATGTGACCAGCGATGATATAGCGGCAGTTGTATCGCGCATTACTGGCGTACCTGTAAACAAAGTTATACATAGCGAGGCAAAATACTTACTTAACCTTGAAAAAAATATTGCCAAGCATGTTATTGGCCAGAATGAAGCCGTTACAGCTGTTGCTAAGGCAGTACGTCGTAGCCGCAGTGGTATATCTAGCGACAAGCGTCCAATTGGATCGTTTATATTTATGGGCCCGACGGGAGTTGGTAAAACAGAACTAGGCCGAGTTTTAGCGCGTGAATTTTTTGGTAGCGAAAGTAGCCTGCTTAAAATAGACATGAGTGAATTTAGCGAGCGTCATGCAACAAGCAGGCTCGTTGGTGCACCGGCTGGTTACGTTGGGTACGAAGAGGGTGGCCAGCTAACAGATAAAATTCGCCGCCAACCCTACAGCGTTGTGTTATTTGACGAGATCGAAAAGGCCCACCCAGATGTGTTTAATATACTGTTGCAGATACTAGAGGACGGCCAACTAACAGATGCTAAAGGCCGTAAAGTAGATTTTAGCAATACTATTATTATTATGACTAGCAATGTTGGTGCCGACAAGCTTCAAAAAGAGGCAAAATTAGGTTTTGAAGCTACTAGTGGCCAAGATTTAGGTAACCTAGACGCCTTGCACGAGGCAAACAAAAGCAAAGTACTAGGCGAACTTAAGAAGCTGATGCGCCCTGAACTAATTAACCGCATAGATAAAATTGTTGTGTTCAGAGCCCTAACTAAAAAAGACGCCTTGCATATTTTAGATTTACAGTTAGACGATTTACGTAACCGCTTAGTAAAACAGGGTTTAATTTTAGAACTTACCCTAAAAGCCAAAGAATGGTTAGTAGACAAGGGGTATGATTCACAGTACGGTGTTAGGCCTATGCGCCGCCTATTACAAGACGAACTTGAAGATACTCTAGCCGGTGGTTTGCTAGAAGATAACTACCAAAAAGGCGACCGTATACAGGTAAAGACTAATAAAACTGGCTTAGTTTTTACTACAACTCACGAGCGTCCATAGTATAATAAACATCAGCATATTATGCGCAAAATATTAGGCAATTTACTACTGATTTTACTATTTTTAGCCCCTGGGGTAGTTATATGGCAGCGTCAAAAAATTTATGATGCATGGGTTCTTAATAGCTATACACCGTCTGCAGAGGTAATTAGCTTAGCCGATAAAACAACCATGACAGATAAATCCCGCAAGATATTTTATGTTGCTAAACCGCAGCTGCAAAACCAAAAAGAAAGTTTTAGGCAATCCTGCCAATCCGCCGAAATTACGATAGTGCTAGGCTGCTATAAAACACCAGGTGGTATCTATGTTTTCGCTGTTACCGACCCACGTTTAAGTGGCGTGCAAGAAGTAACGGCAGCGCATGAGATGTTGCATGCCGCCTATGACCGCTTAGGCCGCAAAGAAAAATCGCGCATTGATACGCTTTTGGCTGCCAATTATGCCAAATTAACAAACGAGCGTATACTCAAAAACATTGATAAATATCGCGAGCGCGATGCTGATGTAGTTCCAAACGAGCTACATTCTATACTAGGTACCGAAGTTACAACCCTGTCACCGGAACTAGAGACATATTACGCCCAATATTTTATAAAACGTAGTAGTGTTGTGGCTTTTTCACAGCAATACGAAGCCGAGTTTAGCAGCCGTGAAGCCAAGGTAGCTGCCTACGATGTACAGCTAAAAGCCCTAAAGGCCGAAGCCGATGCACTTAACGACACACTAAACAGGCAAAACGAACAAATTACCGCACAAAGTAACACTATGGAAGGCTTAAAGGCTAGTGGTGCAAATGCCCAATATAACGCGATGGTTCCTGGCTTTAACGCATTAATACGAAGCTACAATGCCAACATCTCGCTTTTAAGGGCTAAAATTGCCAAGTACAACACTCTAAAAGACGAGCGAAACGCCATTGTATCCGAAGAACAAGAGTTGCTGCAGGCGATAGACACACGCATACCCGACCCTAAGTAGGGTATAATAACCAAATAAGGAGTCGTTTGTGGCTAAAAAAGCATCTGTTAAATTTGTATGTAATAGTTGTGGCGCGGCTTTTGGGTCGTGGACTGGCCGCTGCAATACTTGTGGCGAATGGAACACTCTTCAAGAACAAATTGATACAG
>JAYUPU010000037.1:0-3988 GCA_043759925.1 bacterium
GTATTAAATGTTGCCAATGTATAGTTGCGTGCAACTAAGCGGTAAGCTAGATTGTCTGGGTTGGGCAATACGTCCATAAAAAACTCCTGTTTACCCACCAATATACTTAAATGTTAAAAATTTACTTTAGGTAGTCCATCAATTTACGGCTGTCTTTGTGCTTACGCAGTTTAGCCAAGGCTTTGGCTTCGATTTGTCTAATACGCTCGCGCGTTACACTAAATTCTTGGCCCACTTCTTCTAGGGTGTGGCTTTTACCATCTTCTAGGCCAAAGCGTAGTTTTAAGATTTTTTGTTCACGGTCTGTTAGGCCGCTAAGCAGGGCTTTAACGTGTTCTTTAAGTAACTGATTTGTTGCAGATTCTTCTGGGCTGATGGTGTCTTCGTCTTCAATAAAGTCGCCTAGTACACTGTCTTCTTCGTCATCACGAACACTAGCATCAAGGCTGCTAATATCCTGCTTTATTTTCATGATGTGTTCTACTTTATCAACATCGATTTCCATTGCCTTAGCAATTTCGTCGTTGGTAGGTTCGCGGTTAAGTTCCTGTGTTAAACGGCGCTGTGTACGTAACAGTTTGTTGATAGTTTCAACCATGTGCACTGGGATACGAATAGTACGAGCTTGGTCGGCAATAGCGCGCGTAATTGCCTGCCTGATCCACCATGTTGCGTAAGTACTAAACTTAAAGCCTTTGTCAGGATCAAACTTTTCAACGGCACGTAACAAGCCCGTGTTACCTTCTTGAATAAGGTCAAGTAGGTCAAGGCCGCGGCCTACGTAGCGCTTAGCAATACTAACCACAAGTCGCATGTTTGCTTCGGCCATTTGGTCTTTTGCTTCTTTATCGCCAGCAACAACGCGTTGGGCCAAAGCAAGCTCTTCGGGTGAACTTAACAGTGGAATCTTACCGATTTCACGTAAGTATAAACGCACCGAGTCATCAGCAATGTCATCCAAATATGTTTTTTCGTCTATGACGATTTCTTCGCCGTCTTCAACTGTCCATTCGTCGCCTAGTTCTTTTACATCTGGCTCAGTCGCGCCAGATATTTCGATTTTAGCTTCGGCTAATTCACCGTAAAGCATATCTAGTAAATCAACGTTGTCAGGAATATCTGCAATGGCTGCAAAAATATCTTTTTGATCAATTTTACCGTCTTTTTTGGCTTTATCGAATAGTGTAGTTTTTGCCAAATGCAGCGCATCTTTAGCTGCATCTTTAGCTAATTTTATAGCGTCTTCGCCCATAGTTAGCCTTTCGTTACGTTAATGTCATTTTTAAGTAGCGCGGTATAAGTGAGTTAATTCATCTAGGTGCTTTAACTTTTCAAGTGCCGCCGTATCATCGTCTTCAAGATTTTGTAGTAATACATTTTTTTTGTTTTTTACGTACTCTGTTACCAGTCGTGATAGCAAGTGCTCTAGTTGGTAATGTAGCTCTGCTTCATCGGGTTTTTGGTAGAGTTCTTCAGATAGAAGTAATAACATTTTGACATAATCAGCGATATTATTCAAGTCCCCGGGTGCTGGTTGATTTAGGCCCGATTCTAATAACAGTGTTTGCAATTGCTTGGCACCGTCCTGGAGAAAAATATCTTCGGGCAATCCTGCCAATACACCGCGCAGCCCTGGGCGTGCATACACAATTGCTAACATATGTTGTTCAAGCTTTATACGCTCTTGCAAGGATTTATCATCTGTAACCGCATGAGATTGCTTAAGCCTTTTAGCCACAGGGGCTTTGGAGGTATTTAATTTTTTATGCAATGCATCTATGCCAATATCAATTTTTTTAGACAATAGCTGTAGGTAGTGATCTTGTTCTACTGGATCTTGCAGCCTAGCTATAATTTTTAGTACCGCGTCAGTTAACTGGCGCTTACCTACAGCTGTGGTTATATCTACTTGCAGGCTGTAGCGGTCTATTAGCCAATCTATAACATATTGTGGTGTGTCTATTGCTGCTTGCCACAGGGCTGGATCTTGCATAATAAGTTCGTCTGGGTCTTTGGCGCCTGCTATTATAACCATTTTAAGTGTTACGTTTGCATCGTTAGCTAGGTCTATGGCGCGTTCGGCAGCATTTTGGCCGGCAATATCGCCGTCAAAACAAAGCCTTATATCGCCAGTAAAACGCTTTAGGGCTTTTAGGTGCTGCAATGTCATTGCAGTACCTGCCGTGGCAACCACATTTTTAACTCCCGTCTGGTGGCTGGCTATAACATCTAGGTTGCCTTCTACCACGACTACGTAGCCCAGCTTACGGATAGATTCCTTGGCCAGGTGCAAGGCGTAAGCTTGCCTACCCTTGTCATACAAAAGTGTTGCAGGTGTATTAATATATTTAGGCGAATTATCGTCTGGTGTAAGCTGCCTGGCCGTAAAACCTACAACTGCCCCTTGCTGATCGCAAAGCGGAATCATTATTCTGCCCCTAAACATGTCATAAAAATCGTTGCCACGCTGCCCCACTAGTCCGGTTTTTTTAAGTTCGTCTAGTGTAAAGGATTTTTGCAGTAAATAAGTTGCAAGTTCTTTACCCGAAGTTGGGCTGTAGCCTAGCCTAAAATCTAGAATTGTTTGTTTACTAAACTGACGTGCATTGCGCACATACTGCAGTGCCTGGTTATTTTGTGTTAGTTGGCGTTGGTAAAATGTCGCTGCCAGGTCAAGCGCCCTGTGCATACGGTCTTTTAGCTGCGTGGTATCTTGCTGCGAAGTTTGGTTAGTGCGGTACTGGGCTAAATCTACACCTGCTTTGCGCGCCAATAAGTCTATTGTGGCTTTAAAATCTAAACCCTCAACTTCCATAATAAAGCTGAAGACGTCGCCACCTTTGCCACTACTAAAATCATGCCAGATTTGTTTTTCGGGGCTAACCATAAAACTGGCGGTTTTTTCGTTTGCAAACGGGCTAAGGCCCTTAAAGTTACGGCCGGCACGCTTAAGCTGCACATATTCGGCAACAACATCCTCTATGGCCAACCTGTCTTTTATATCTTGTACTGCATCCACACCTATATGGTACCCTGCTCGGGCGGTGTGGTACAGCGTAAGCACAATAAATGATATGATATACTAATGGATCCACAGTACGCACCAACTCCGCCGCAGAACAATTATGATTTTTTAAACACCCAGCCTAATGCTAAAAAGCCGTTTGGTAGCGGCCGCAACCCAAAGCAGAATTTGCTAGTTAGTGTGATATTTATTGTTGTGGTGCTTGTTGTTTTGGTAATTGCATTTATAGTTTTTAGGTCACTCACTAAAAAGGATTATTCTGTATATAAGTCATTAGTGACACAACAAACTGAGATTGCTCGTATAGCCGGTATAGGCATTGCTAAGGCCCGTGATTCATCTGTAAAAAGCTATGTAGCTACCATATACAGTGTTACGCAAAGCGAAAAAAATGACACCCAAGCTTTTGCTAAACTTGCAGGCCTTAAAATTAGCGACAAAGAACTTGCCGCATCAGCTAACGCAAACAATGATAAGGAACTTAGTGCTGCGGAAGCAAATAACCAATATGACCAAAAACTTACGGAAGTACTTGATAAGCTAATTATTGCCTACCAAAAAGACGTACAAACATTAACGGCTGGTGCAAATAGTAAATCCGAAAAAGCGATTGTAGTTAAACTGCAAAATAATGCCAAAGTTATAGCAAACGCACCCGTAAGTCCGTAGGCTAATTGCCTGTTACTAAGTTATAGCTGTGCAAAATAAGGCCGGTTACTTCTTCTGTTGGTAATTCTTCGCCTAGCACTAAAGTGTTCCAATGCTTTTTGTTTAAGTGGTAACCTGGCATAACGCTCACATACTTTTCGCGCAGTATCTCGGCTAATTGCGGATCGCATTTCAAACTAACCTGTGCTGGGTCAGCCTTTTCGGGCATTAAGGCAAACATCTTTTCATCGCCGGCAACCGGTACTTTATATACAGCTACATCCTCACCAAATGGATAGGTCAGCGTAGCGTTAG
>JAYUPU010000038.1:0-3939 GCA_043759925.1 bacterium
GTACCAAGTGTTAAATGGGAAATTAAAGACGGTCTATGCATAATTACGCTTAGCCGCTTTGGCGAAGACACCTCAAAACTAACCTTGCAAGCTGCAAACGAATGCAAGGCAGCAAATGTGCGCGGTGTGGTGCTAGATATGCGCGGTAACCCAGGTGGCTTGCTAGACAGTGCAGTTAAAGTTAGCAGCTTGTGGCTTCAAAGTGGTAAAACAATATTGCTAGAAAAGCGTGGTGGCAAAGTAGAAAAAACTCTCAAGGCTAGCGGCACACCAGTACTAAAGGGCATAAAGACAGTCGTACTAATTAATGGCGGCAGCGCCAGCGCCAGCGAAATTATAGCCGGTGCCTTGCGTGATAACGGCGCAGCAACTTTAATTGGCGAAAAATCTTACGGTAAGGGAAGTGTGCAGCAAATTATGCAACTGCAAGGCGGTGGCACCCTAAAAGTTACAATTGCTCGTTGGTTTACACCAAACGACAAAAACATCGATAAAGAGGGCATTAAGCCTGACACTGAGGTTAAACTTACAGAAGAAGATATAAAAGCCAGCCGCGACCCACAAATGGACGCTGCCAAAGCCTACCTAAAATAGTTGTAAGCAACTATTCTGTCTTGCGCGCGGGTGTAGATGTAGGGTAGTATTAAATGTATAAATAAGGGGTATGTGTGGCAAGAGCCCAGTTGGGTCCTAAGTATATATTTGTTACGGGCGGAGTGCTTTCGGGCGTCGGCAAGGGTATAACAGCCTCTTCAATTGGCAACATTCTAAAAGCTCGTGGGCTTAAAGTAAACATTCAAAAGTGTGACCCATACCTTAACCCCGATGCCGGTACACTAAACCCAGCCGAACACGGCGAATGTTTTGTAACTGCCGACGGCGCCGAAACAGACCTAGACCTAGGTCACTACGAGCGGTTCTTAGATATTGAACTTACACAAGGCAGCAGTCTTATGAGTGGCCGTCTACTGCTAAATGTGATTAACGACGAACGTGCCGGTAAATATCTGGGCAAAACAGTGCAAGTTATCCCGCATCTTACAAATGCTATTCAGCAGCACATTACCGACAACGCCAAGGGTTTCGATGTTCATATAGTCGAAATTGGTGGTACGGTTGGTGACTACGAAAGCCCGGCATTTATAGAGGCAATCCGTGAACTAGCCCAAAAAGTTGGACGCCAAAACTGTGTGTTTGTACACGTGGTTTATGTACCATACTTAGGTGCAAGCAAAGAATTTAAAACAAAGCCCGCCCAAAATGCTGTGCGTGATTTGCGGTCTGTAGGTATAGTGCCAGACATTTTAGTTGCCCGTAGTGAAGAAATGCCACCAGATGAGGTTGTTGATAAGCTGAGCTTATTCAGTGGTGTAGATAATAGGGCAATTGTACGGTTACCTAACGCAAAAACTATATACCAAGTGCCAATAACCCTAGAACAGTACGGTATAGGCAATGTTATTACCGAACACCTGGGTTTTGGTAAGCTAAAGGCAAACTTGGGCCCGTGGAAAACGATGCTTGGCAGCGCGAGTGATGAATCTGCGCCGCATGTAAAAGTAGGTATAGTCGCAAAATACCTAAACAACCAAGACACCTATATGTCTGTTTTTGAAGCGCTAAAAAGCGCCGCCTGGGCTGCCGGTAAACAAGTAAAAATAGTTTGGATTGATGCCGAGCATTTCGAAGATAATAATATAGATATTGCCAAACAACTTAAGGGGCTGCATGGCATTGTGGTGCCTGGCGGTTTTGGCAAACGCGGGCTTGAGGGCAAAATTAGGGCAGCAACCTACAGCCTAGATACAAAGTTGCCTTACCTTGGGCTATGTCTGGGTATGCAAATGGGCGTAATTGCTGCGGCACGCCGCGCCGGGCTCAAAAAAGCCAACACAATCGAACTTGACCCAGGCACTCCGCACGCTGTTATAAATACTATGCTTGCCCAAAAGGGCAAAGAAGGCACAGGTGGTACAATGCGCCTTGGTAACTACCCATGCAACCTAGCCAAAGGGTCACTAGCACATAAGCTGTACGGCACAAACCAGGTACAAGAACGCCACCGTCACCGCTACGAGGCTAACAATGATTTCCGTGATCAGTACAAATCGTGGGGAATCACTGCCAGTGGCGTGTCGCCAGACGGCAACCTAGTAGAGATTATCGAAGGCGTTGACCATCCGTTCTTTATTGCGTCGCAGTTCCACCCTGAACTTAAATCTCGCCCAACACACCCACATCCGTTATTTGTCGGTTTCATTGACGCATGCACCCAAACAAAGTAGCATAAGAGGTAACATGGATCCACAAGTTATTGCCCCTACACCCAGCAACCAAAAAAAGATTTTGTTAGTAGAAGATGATGATGCGCTAGCCAGTGTGTATACCACCCGTTTTGATGCCGAAGGCTTTATGGTCAAGCGCGTACCAAACGGCGAAGAGGCTTTAGCTGCCATAATAGAATTTAAGCCAGATATTATTTTGCTAGATGTAATGATGCCAAAAGTAAGTGGGTTTGATGTGCTAGATATTCTGCGCAACACACCAGATACCGCTAACATCCGCGTTATTATGCTTACCGCACTTAGCCAAGACAGCGACCGTCAACGCGCTAAAGACTTAGGTGTGGACGATTACCTAGTTAAGTCACAGGTGGTTATTGCTGATGTGGTAGATAAAGTCCGCCAGCACCTCGGAATGCAGCCACAAGCGTAACCCAACAGTACAACGTAAAAGCTCCGACAACGGAGCTTTTTTATTGTGCATTTAAATTGACAATTAACAAAGCTTGTGCTAATATAGTATTGTTACAACATAAAACAAATAGGAAACCATCATGTCAGAAGCACCATCAACATTCGCACCACCAGAAGCATTAGCTAATATGGGTGCAACACCAGCAGAAGCTTACGCAAACCCAGATATGCAGCTAACAAACTTTGATAGGGCTAAAGCACTACATAACGTTGACGCAGGCATGGATTTAGTAGAATCACTTACAAATGAAAAATTACAGCAAGATATCAACGAAGCTGATAGTAAACTTACCGAAGCAGAAAAAAAACAGCTAGAGCAACACCGTGTTTATGGAGCGGCAGTACTTAAAACCGAATTTGAAGTAGTTAAGGTGCCAACCACTGCGGAAGATCAAGCTAGGATAAACGCAGCTGCTGAACGTGGCCCAAGCGCTTATGAAAAAATTCAGGCAGAAAACGCTGCACAAAGTGCAAACATTGAACAGCAACTAGCACGTAATAAAGCAGGCGAATCATGGGCTAACATACAAACGCCTGCAAAAGCTGCTGAAGTTCGCTAAAGTAAAAAGCCTAAACAAAAAAGCACCCAGCCAGGGTGCTTTTTTAAGATTTGGGTGGAGTTTTAAATAACTTGAATTTCGGTGCGGCGAACTGTTTTGCCTGTGTAGGTTTTTTTGCTACGTTGGATAAAAGTTACAATGCCGTCTTTAGCTGCGTGGATGGTGTAGTTGCGGCTAAGGGTAGTGCCTTTGCCAGCAATTTTAGTCATTCCAACTTGCCTAAAGATAATTTGACCAGTGGTTACTGTTTGACCGCCGCTTTTTTTGATACCAAGCCGTTGGCCCGGACTATCGCGTGTGTTTTTGGCTGTACCGCCCGCTTTAACATGTGACATATAATTATTCCTTTACTAATACTACTAGTTCACGGGCAACAACCTGATTTTCTCTGTGATAAACCAGATCAGATAAACCCACATGAACAAACTTAACCCTATTATAGCCTAGCTGGCTTAAATGGTCAAGCATTGGTAGGTGTAAAAAGCCTGTTTGGGTACGCCATGCCGGCACACCTAAACATAACCTAGTTCCAGGGCTAATTTGCTTACCAATATTTTGTAAAAAGTCGGTATGTAGCTTATCTACAAACTGGATATTCTTTTGCAATTGGTCATAGGGCGGTA
>JAYUPU010000039.1:0-3922 GCA_043759925.1 bacterium
TCGACTATAGAAGACCCTGTAGAATATAAACTCGAAGGTGTTAACCAAACGCAAGTAAACCCTGTTGCGGGCATGACATTTAGCGCCGGTTTGCGCGCCCTACTACGCCAAGACCCCAACATTATTATGGTTGGCGAGATTCGCGACGGCGAGACTGCCGGCCTAGGAGTACAAGCTGCACTTACTGGGCACCTTGTGTTTAGCACCCTGCACACCAACAATGCTGCAACATGCCTACCGCGTTTGCTAGATATGGGAATCGAGCCTTTTTTGATCGCCAGTGTTATACGTGTTGTTATTGGCCAGCGCTTAGTGCGCCGTTTAGTTCCAGAAGACAGCGAAGCGTACGAGCCAGATGCCGCCGAAAAAAAAGAGATTGAACGTGCGTTTCATATTACAAGCAAACAAGATTGGTACCAAATATTAACCCTTGTGGAGGTGGCCCAACAGCAGTTCGAAAGGCCAAAAACTGAGGGTATACTACTATACCGCCCTAAAAAAGACTTACCCAAAGAGCGTACTGGCTACAAGGGGCGCATGGGTATTTACGAAGTACTTACCAATAGCAGCGAAGTGCAAAAAATGATTGTGGCCAATAGTACCAGCGAAGAAATTCAGAAAAAAGCTATTAGCGAAGGCATGGTTACAATGCAGCTTGACGGCCTTGTTAAAGCAATGCTTGGCATGACCAGTATAGAAGAGATTTTAAGGGTTACAAGGGAATAATATGGCACAGTTTATATATACAGCTACAGATAAAGACGGTAAAAGGCGTGAAGGTACAACAGAGGCCGATAGCGTTGCTGCCGTAAACCAGCTTTTAACTAAGCAGGGGATGCGCCCGCTGGTTATTAAAAAATCTGCTCAGGGTTTTGATATAAAATCTTTTTTGGCAATGCGCAAAAAAGTAAAATCAAAAGATTTAGTGATTTTCACGCGCCAGTTAGCTACCATGTTTAATGCCGGTGTGCCACTTGTTAAAAGCCTTGCAACCTTGCAAAATCAAACCGAAAATCCAGTCTTTAAAAAACATATCCAAGAAATCAGTAAGGATGTAGAAAGTGGCACAAGCTTTGCTGACGCGCTAGAAAAACATAAAAGGGTGTTCTCGCCTATATATGTAAATATGGTGCGTGCAGGCGAAGCTGGTGGTATATTAGACGACATTTTAAAAAAGCTTGCTTTGCAGCAAGAAAAAGATTCAAAAATCCGCGGTAAATTTAAAAGCGCCATGACATACCCAGTAGTACTTGTAAGTATTACTTCAATAGTTTTTATAGCACTCATGACCGTGGTTGTACCTAAAATTGGTAAAATAGTCAGCGACTTATCTGGGGGGCAACTGCCGCCCCTAACAAAAGCTATGTTGGGTATCAGCCACTTTTTGACAGCATTTTGGTATATACACATAGCAGTAATAGTTGGCGGCACATTTTTTATAGGCCGTGCCTTGCGTACCGAAAGAGGCAAGCTAAAACGCGACCAGCTGCTACTTAGTCTCCCAGCTATAAAAGTTATAGTTATTAAAATGACTGTGGCGCGTTTCAGCCGTATTTTTGCCAGCCTTATGACAGCAGGCGTAAGCGTTATAGAATCTATAGAAATTACTGCCAAAGCAATAGACAACAGGGTTATAGAGGCCGAGCTTATGGCCGCGGCTAAAGATGTAGCCAACGGCGAACAGTTTTCAACCCCATTGTCGCGCAGTAAATACTTCCCGCCTATTGTTAGCCAAATGCTTGCTGTTGGCGAAGAAACTGGTCAAACAGATACGGTTTTGCTTAAAGTTGCCGAATTTTATGAAGACGAGGTTGATGATGCCGTTGCTAGCTTAAGTTCAATACTAGAGCCTTTGCTGATTGTTGTGATGGGTGGAATGGTGGGTTTAATCGCTGTGAGTGTCATTGGGCCAATTAGTAGCCTATCCAGCCAGGTATAGCCCCGGACACAATGTATTGACTTCCGCTAAGTTAGCTGTAAAATATAAGCATAAGTAAAAATATAAGGTGGGATATAAATGAAGACATTCAAAAAAGTGCAGCAAGGTTTTACAATCATCGAACTTTTGATCGTGATCGCTATTATCGGTATTTTGGCTGGTTTGGTTCTAAACAACTTCCAGGGCGCACAAGCTAAGGCACGTGACGTACAAAGGCGTGCAGACATGAACAGTATTCATGGCAAACTAGAAGAATACTATAACAATAACAACGGCTACCCAGATGGTAACTTAACAACAGTATTGCTTGCTGGTATCGACCAAGAGGCGCTTAGAGACGCTGATAGCACTGCGATTGGTTATACAGGAGGCTTTATTATAAGCACAGTTGCGCCTGCTTCTGCTGTTGCAAACACAGTTGAATACGGTTATCAAGCCTACGGTTGTACAGCAGCTGGTGCACAAGTAACAGTTGGTGCAACTTGTACTAAATACGTGTTACGGACTTATCTAGAAAAAGATGCTACTAACCTGTTCACAAAAAACAGCTTAAACTAAGCACAAATTTAGTTACTAATGAGCCACTCTTAAAGAGTGGCTCATTTTTATATATCAATGCTATAATAACGCTAATGGTAGTGGGTAAAAAAAACACACATGGTTTCACTATAGTCGAGATGCTATTAGGTATAGCGCTACTCGGCATAATACTTCCTACAATAGTAGTGGCGCTAAATACTATATCTATTCTGAACGAAAATACTAAAGATTTAGCAATTGCTAATATCTACGCCGAAAACAAGATAGAAGAACTAAGGAGCATAGGCTTTAACAGTATATCTATTGGTACAGTGTCGCTTACGAGTTCGCTACCCGTTTCGCTGGGTAGCCTTAGGACCGGATCTTTAATTGTTTCAACCCCTGTAGCGGGTCAAAAAAATATAGCGCTTAGTATTACCATCGAAAGTAGAGGTCGTACTAAAACACTTAATTATAGCTCCGTCATAGGCGAGCTGGGTGTGGGCCAATAAATTATGAGTAAATCTAAAAAACAAACCGGATTCACAATAATTGAATTACTAATTTCTATATCTATTTCAACAATTCTTATTATGGTAATGATGACTATAACAGTTTACTACTATGCAGATATACTAAAGACACAAGCATCAGCCGAACTAGCGTTAGAATCGCAGACAGTACTACGCAAAATGGTAGAAGAATCCAGATTTGCAGATGCAATAAGGTCAACCAATACCATAGCCGATGCCAATGCACCTACGGGTGGCTGGGTTACTAATGACCCTAGTGATATTTTGATAATTGCTTCGCCGGCGCTCGATAGTAACCGCGACATAATCTATGATAGTTCTGACGGCTTCCCTTACGAAAACGAATCAATCTATTTTAGGTCGGGAAGCTCTTTTTATAAAAGAGTACTCCACAATACACAAGCAGCCGGTAACGTTGCTAAAACGACTTGCCCTGTGGCTACAGCCACATGCCCAAAAGACACAGAGATAACTACAAACCTCACTAACTTATCTTTTATATTTTACGATATTAATAATAGCCCTACTTCTGATGCGACTTTGGCAAGATCAATATCAATTACCGTAAACTTGCAAAAAAAATCTTACGGTAGTCTTATTCAATTTAATAACACTATTCGTACAACATTAAGGAATTATTAATGAAAAAAGATCCAAATGGTTTTATTGTAGCAACTATACTAATAACTGTTTTTTCGATCGTAATGGTTGCAATTGCAGTTTTAAGCCTGACAGTTGCTAATAATCAAAATGCTAGTAATGAAGTTTACCGTGTAAATGCACAGTTTGCCGCAGACTCTGGGTTAGATGTAGGCATACAGGCTCTTAATGCCAATGAAGCGTGGGTTGGAGCCCCCAGGGTAACTTTATATTCCGATAGCAAAATGGAGGTTACATACACAACAACAGTTGGGCCTGGATCGACCATAGA
>JAYUPU010000040.1:0-3864 GCA_043759925.1 bacterium
TACTACAATTAGGCGCCGAGCCAAGGTATTAATGATAGATTTATCTACTGGTTACACCTTGGTGTGCCACCTAAAAATGACGGGCCAGCTTGTATATAGGGGTTTGCAAGATTTTGGGGCGGGGCACCCTAACGACAGTTTAATTGGTAAACTACCAGATAAATCTACGCGCATAATCATTAGATTTACAGATGATTCTACATTATTTTTTAACGATCAGCGCAAGTTTGGCTGGATGCGCTTGCTGCCAACTGTGCAAGTGCCCGAATTAGATTTTTTTAAAAAGGTTGGGCCCGAACCATTGAGCAGCGAATTTACTGATAAAATGTTTATTCAGCGTATGCAAAAGCGAAAAAATACCACTGTAAAAGCTGCGCTGTTAGACCAAACTGTAATTGCTGGTGTGGGTAACATATACGCCGACGAATCGCTTTGGGGGGCTAAAATACACCCTACAACTAGGGTTATTGATGTACCCAATGCAAAACTTAAAACGCTGTATACCGAACTTCGCTTTGTTTTAGAGCTTTCGATTGCAAAAGGCGGCAGCACTAACAAAAATTATGTTAATGCCCAGGGTAAACGGGGAAGTTACATGGATTTTGCCAGGGTGTTTAGGCGCGAAAACCTGCCTTGCCCGCGCTGCAGTACGACAATTATAAAAACGCGTGTTGCTGGCCGCGGCACCCACACCTGCCCAACTTGCCAAAAATTGCAATAAACCAAAATACGTAGCATAATTTATAAAATGATTGAAGGTAATGGCTCCGAGGCAGTAGACTTTGCTTGTGATAGCTGTGAATATCAAGATCTTCTAAGTAATTTTACGGGATTACTAAAGGGCTTGAGGGCTAGATACGATAGCAGCGGGCAAAACTATGAAATGCAAAGAGTCCTAGCGTACGATGCAGAGGCCCGTGGTGTGACAGCAGACCTACTTGAAGTTAAAAATGACATTATTGATTGTATAGCTACAACCAGCGTAAAAATTATAGAAATCGATCTAGTTTTAGATGCTATACAAAATATGAATTGTGCTGCGCAGCAGTCTGACCGTTGCCCCAAGGTAGATGCACTAATGGAATTTAAATCGGACGAGCGCTAGTAAATAGCTACACCAGTGGTATCATTTTAAGATGATAGTGACATACACGGGGCCAAATGCGTATGATATGCAGCAAGCACTGCGGCAAGTTAAGCGCGACTTTATTGCTGCCCACGGCGATTTTGCTACGCAAGTTGTTGACGCGGGCAATCTAGAAATTGGCGCCTTGTTAGATATTTTAGGTGCACTGCCGTTTTTAAGCCCAAAGCGTTTAGTTATTGTAGAAAATATTGTTAGTAATAAGCCTGCAGCAGAAAAAATAAGTGATATATTGGCCGCAGCATCAGACGAAACAGATGTATATTTTGTAGAACCAAAATTAGATAAACGAAGTGTGCTGTACAAAACGCTAAAAAAAGACACAGACTTTAGGGAGTTCTTACAGGTAGATGTAAACACCGCGCCGCAGTGGCTAGCTGGCCAGACAACAGAACGGGGCGGTACAATTAGCGCGGGCGATGCGCGCTATATGGTGCAACGTATGGGTGTTGAACAAATGGCGCTAAGCAACCAATTAGATGTGCTTTTGTTATACAGCCCAACTATTACCCGCACCGCGATAGATTTGCTAACCGATAAAACACCTCAAAGCAGTATTTTTGATGTTATTGAGGCTGCGTTTGTGGGCAATACCAAGCAGGCATTAGACTTGTATGACGATCAGCGCGCCCAAAATGTTGACCCGCTAGGTATTGAGGCGCTTTTTGTGTGGCAACTATATATATTGCTACTTGTTAAGGCGGCTTCGCTGGCCAATAAACCACTTAACCAATTGGGTATAAGCCCGTATGTCGCCCAAAAAAGCGCTGCGCTGGTTGCCAAGCGCACAATGGTGCAATTAAAAAACTATGTTGCTAAACTAACTGCCGCCGAATATGCACTTAAAACTACGGCAATAAACGCTGACGAAACAATGAAAAACTTTATTGTTTTGTTAGGTCAATAACCCCCCGGTTTAAAAAGCTAAAAAAACTCCCCGGCGGCGGGGAGTAGTTATTAAACAGTTACAAAGCTATTTCTTCTTAGCTGCTGCTTTTTTAGCAGCAGGCTTTTTGGCGGCTGGTTTTTTAGCAACGGCTTTTTTAGCTACCGCTTTTTTTGGTGCAGCGGCTTTTTTAGCTGATGCAGCCTTTTTGGCAGATGCAGTTGGCTTGTGTCCGGCAGCTTTAGCTTTTTTGCTAAGCTGGCTTTTACGGCGGGCTGCCTTCTTTTTGCTCATGACACCTTTTTTAACAGCGGTATCAATAGCACTTTGTGCTTTAGACTGGCTTTTACCAGTAATCTTGCTTTGAAAATCCTTTAGTGCACCGCGCAAACCTCGTTTTGTTTTACTGTTACGAGCAGTCGCTTTTTTTGTAGTGCGAACCCTTTTTTTAGCTGACTTAATGATTGGCATCTTAGTAATAACCTTCTTGCTTATGTTTTTAAACTATCAAACAACAGCGTACATCAGTTTTGAACATTTGTAAAATAGTTCTTGTGCTTTATGCCTGGTTATGGTATGGTCGAAGTAAGTACTGCAGTAAAAAACAAAAAAAACAGGCAAAAAAAATGGATCCAAACCCAAAACAACAGGTTGTAGAACGACTAAAAACCGCAAACAATGTACTAATTACCGTTAGTTCTAGCCCTAATGTAGACCAACTTGCTGCATGCCTAGGTTTTACGCTATTAATGAACAAGTTGGGCAAGCACGCCACAGCCGTATTTAGTGGTGCTATTCCATCAACCCTAGAATTTTTGCAACCCGAAAAAACAATCGAAACCAACACAGACAGCCTGCGAGATTTTATTATTGCATTAGATAAATCTAAGGCAGACAAGCTTCGCTATAAGGTAGAAGACGAAGTTGTACGTATTTTTATTACTCCGTACAAAACTAGCCTAAGTGAAAAAGATCTAGATTTCAGCCAAGGCGATTTTAATGTGGATGCCGTGCTAGCAATTGGAGTTTTGAATAAAGAAGCAATCGACCAAGCAATTGTAGCCCACGGCCGTATTTTGCATGATGCAACAGTTATGACGGTCACCAATGGCTCAGCGCCTAGTGATGTAGGTAGTATAAACTGGCACGATCCAAGCGCCAGTAGCCTATCTGAAATGTTAGTTAGTATTACAGAATCATTTGGTAGCGGCCTGCTTGATGCCCAAATGGCTACATCGTTCTTAACTGGTATAGTTGCCGAAACCGAACGATTTAGTAACAATAAAACTAGCCCGAAGGTTATGACAATGAGCGCCCAGCTTATGGCTGCCGGCGCCAACCAACAGCTTATTGCTACAAAACTAGCACCACCACCCCCAGCTGCACCAATCGCAATACAAAATCCTCCTCAAAATTCAGATGACGGGGCTATTTTGCCACCACCAACAGATGGAAGTATAGAAATTGTTCATGATCAAACCCCGCCAGTATTCGAACAGGAAGAAGAACCTGCAAATGAGGATGAAATTAATATAGACGAACATGGCAACTTGCAGCGCCAAGAAGAACTACGCTTAGCAGCCGAAGAAGCGGCCAAATCTGAGGCCGATGCTGCAGCTGCTGCCCAACTGGATCCGCTAGACCAACCAGTTCTTGGAATGCCTAGTTCTGCACCGAATCCCCAAGAACAAAGCTACTTAGCTGGCGATAGCCACAAAGTTTTAGAACCACTGCCTAACCAGGTTATTGACCCATTGGCAGATTTTGCGCCTCAGCAGAATAGCTCGTTGCCACCTTTGGATCTGCCGCCAGTTGATGCCGACCAAGCCGCGGC
>JAYUPU010000041.1:0-10223 GCA_043759925.1 bacterium
GAAGCAATGATACTTAAGTTTGCAGCTACTAGTAGTATTACTACTCCAACTGGTGCTTACCAAACACAAGCGGATTTTATTGCAACTCCAACATTCTAAAACTTAAAATTAGTTGTTACAGAAAGTTTTCAAGCACTCCCCGTCAAAAGGGGGGTGCTTTTTTGTAGTTTTAATAATTACATTATTCAAGCCCAATTACATCCAACCTTCTAGCCAGGGCGCGTAAAAACGCTTATACTAACATATAGTGAAAACCAACATAAAACGTTACCACTACCTGGTACAGGCTTTTATATATACAGCAGTACTATTACTATTAGCATCGGGCAGCGCTTTTGCAGGCCCAGAACTTGCTAGTAGGTCTGTGACGAACAGTAGCAGTGTACCTTCAGCACAAATATCTCAGGTTATTAGTTTTAGCATGACAACTCTAGCGAGTATTGGTTCGATCGAACTAGAGCAGTGTGACAACTCACCCCTAGTTGGTACGGCATGTTCGCCGCCAACTGGAATGTCCTTATCTGCCGCAGTGCTAACTGCCCAGACCAACAACACTGGCTTTACAATAGATATTATTAACAGTACGGTTAACAAAATTGTACTTACGCGCGTGCCTGCAATGGCTGTTGCTGGTCAAAATACTTATTCCTTTAGCACAGTCACTAACCCAAGTATGGGCAACCAAACGGTTTTTATAAGGCTTGCAACCTACGCCTCTACTAATGCCAGTGGCCCCCGTATAGATACAGGTGCAGTAGCTTATTCTACGCAAGGTGTATTTATGGTTGGTGCATTTGTACCGCCCTTTTTGGTTTTTTGTGCGGCCGTCACAGTAGCCCTTAACTGTTCATCTGCATCAGGTTCGCTGATATCACTAGGTGAGCTTAGTATTACCCAAGCTAAATCAGCAACCTCGCAGTTTAGTGGCGCTACAAACGATCCTGCTGGCTTTGCAGTTTACATTATAGGTCAAACAATGACAGCTGGTAACCAAGCTATTCCGCCCTTATTAAGCCCTACAGGCAGCAGTGTAGGCGTTAGTCAGTTTGGTATAAACCTAAGGTCAAACTCTAGCCCATCGGTAGGCGCAAACCCAACTGGTTCAGGTGCATCTGTTGCAAACCCCAACTATAATATTTCAAATGCTTACATGTTTAACAATGGCGACCAGCTAACAAATTCACCCATTTCTACAGAATTCAATGTACAAACAGTCAGCTACGTTGTTAACATTGCAAAAGCCCAAGCTCCGGGTTACTACGCAACTACTGTGACGTATCTTGCTGTAGCTGCTTTTTAGTAGTGCTGTAATTTTTAGCAGCCTGCTTGCGCTTATGTTAAAACTTCAGTAAGCTTATGTAAGAATACAAATCAAGGAGGATTAATTAGTGAAAATATCTTTTATCAAAAAGGTAATGGTGGGATTAGCGTCAGTAGGATTATTGTTCATACCAACAGTCGCAGCGCGAGCACAACAAAGTGCAGGTAGTGGTTTAAGTATATCGCCTACCAGGACAGAGCTTAGTATTAAGCCAGGCCAAGCGGGCACAGTTTCGATTACGCTTAAAAACGTTACAAAAGGTGCAATAACTGCAAAAGCATTGGTTAACGACTTTGAACCAGATAATTTAACCGGTGAACCACGTTTAATTACAGACGACACCAAGCGTAGTAGCGCATCTATTAAAGACTTTTTGATAGGTTTTGAAGATGTTGAACTAACTGCTGACCAAGAAAAAGAAATTAACATTCCAGTACAGATTCCGTCCGATGCAGCACCTGGTGCATATTTTGGTGTTATACGCTATCAAGCAATACCAAAATCTACTACAGAACAAGGCTCTGGACAAGTTGCACTAACAGCTAGCGTAGGTTCACTTGTACTAATAGAAGTACCAGGGAACATTACCGAAAAAGTTCAGGTAGATAACGTTAAAGCGTACCTAGGCGAAAAGTCAGGTAGTGTGTTTACTAAGAAGCCAACTCAAGTTGGTATACAAATTAAAAACCTAGGTAACAGTTTCGCAAAGCCATTCGGTCAAGTACAAGTACTTAACATGAGCGGTAATCAAGTTTATGCGTATGAACTAAACAATTCAACACCACGCGGCAACATTTTGCCAAACAGTACACGTGTGTTTAAAGACGAGCTTAAGGGTATAACAAGCCCTGGTCGTTACAAAATTTCTGCAAATGTATCATTTGGCCGCGGCGGCGAAATTTTAAACTATAGTACAACATTTTGGTACATACCAACCTGGTTGCTGATTGTACTAATAGCAGCGTTGCTAACATTAGTGGGTAGTGCATACTACTTGTTTAGGCGCTACAACAGCCGCGCAGTATCAAGGCGAAAATAAACATTTACTAACGTATACAAACGCAAGGTTAAACCTTGCGTTTGTAATTTACGGCAAATGTTTATATTATAGTGTTATAAGCTTAAGCAAAAATGAAATATTTACGCAAATTTATACCAGTCATATTAATAACAGTTACGACATTGTTTATTGGTGCAGGCGCTTATGCGGCTACCAGTAGCGATTCTGTAGGTATAACAGGCACAATTACTGCACCACCGCCTACTACTGGTGCTAGTATTACATTCCCTAACAATAATCAGGCTTTTACTAATGTACCTATCAATGTTACTGGTATATGCCCCACTAATTTATTAGTAAAAATGTTTAAAAATAATGTATTTGCAGGGTCAGTACAGTGTAAAAATGGTAGCTATACAATACAAATAGACTTATTTAGTGGTAGTAACGAGCTTGTCGCACGTGTTTACGACGAACTTGACCAACCAGGGCCGGATTCTAATACGGTTAATGTTAGTTTTAACGATGCTAAGGCTGGTGCCGGAACAAGGGTATCGCTAACTAGTAACTTTGCTAAACGCGGTGCCTTCCCCGGTGAAACTCTGACCTGGCCCTTAGTTATTAGTGGTGGTAGCGGCCCATACGCAGTTAGTGTTGACTGGGGCGACGGCACAGTAAGTGATTTATCTAGCCAGCCATTCCCTGGTGCTTTTAATATAAAGCACATATATAAAGAAGCAGGTGTGTACAACATAATCGTAAAGGTCGTAGACCGCGACGGTGTCACTGCGTTTTTGCAGCTAGTAGGCGTTGGTAACGGGCCGCTAAGCCAATCAGGTACAGGTTCAGGTAGCGGAACTTCCGCAGCACAACCTGTTAGTGGCGTACGTACTAAAATTGTATGGCAACCAGCGGCTATAATATTCCCATTTGTGCTTAGTACGTTTTGGCTTGGTAAAAAGTACGAACTTCATAATTTGCGCAAAAAGATCAGCCGCGGCGAACGCCCCTTTGCAGATTAACTTTGCTGAGGCCATATTAGCGGCGAGCTTTTCTGCCCCAACAGTGCGCTTTACATGTGGCCTATGGCCAGCATGTGGCGCTAGCGACCCTATTGATTCAGAAAAGCTCGCCGCTCATCACTTTACTTCTCGACGTAAAAAGCTTTTAGTTGTATAATTAACATCTTATGACAGATGTAAAAACAGTATATGTAGGCCTAAGCGGCGGTGTAGATAGCAGCGTTAGCGCTGCTTTGTTAAAAGACCAAGGCTACAACGTAGTTGGCGTATACATGAAAAACTGGTCCAAAGACCTGCCAGGCTATCCTTGCCCCTGGAAAGAAGATTACCAAGACGCTAAGCGAGTAGCTGTGCAGCTGGGTATTCCTTTTAAAATGTTCGATTTCGAGGCCGAGTATTTTAGCAGCGTTGTGCAGTACATGTTAGACGGCTTTGTTGCTGGCATAACGCCTAACCCAGATATTATGTGCAACCAAGAAATTAAGTTTAAATTGTTTTTAAATGCTGCAATAAAAGACGGCGCCGACTATGTAGCAACCGGGCACTATGCCAGCGCCAAAAATGGCCATTTGTATACGGCAGCAGATACAAATAAAGATCAGACCTACTTTTTGTACCGGATGACCAACGAAGCATTGGCTAAAACTCTATTCCCATTAGCAGGCTTCACTAAACCACAAGTGCGCGACCTAGCTAAAACGTATAAACTTGTAACGGCTACAAAAAAAGAGAGCATGGGAATTTGCTTTGTAGGTAAAGTTGGAATTAAAGAGTTTTTGCAGCAATTTTTACCACCACAAAAGTCGGGCAATATAAAAGACCAAAATGGGGTGATAATTGGCCAACACGACGGTGCGATATTCTATACCATAGGCCAAAGGCACGGAATAAATGTTGGCGGCGGTTTGCCATACTATGTTACTGGTAAAGATATGCAAAAAAACGAATTGTATGTAACAAGCGACATTCAGGACCCGAAGTTGCACAGCGCGGAAATAACTATTACCAGCCCACACTTTACGCAGCAACCAATACCAAAAACTGGTCTTCAGGTGCGCACGCGCCACCGCGGCCCACTTACAGATGTCACTAGCGCTGCACTAAGCAAAAATAACACTTACGTATTGCAGCTTGATCAGCCTATACGTGCGCTAACCCCAGGCCAATCTGCCGTGCTATACCACAAAAATCAATGCATCGGCGGCGGCATAATCTGTTAAGCGTAAATTACCCTGCGGTTTACCAGGCATGGCAAACATTTAAAAAAGGTAAAAAGCCCAGCCAAGCAATCGATGGTTTTTACAATAATTTAGAACTGAATTTACACGCACTAACAAAAAATTTACAGCAACAAACTTACGTACATAGCCCATACAAAAAAGTAATAATACAAGAAAAAAAGCGTCGTGATTTAGCAGTCGCAACAGTGGCCGCCCGCGCATAGACGTAACAACAATTGCGCGCTTTGTACAGCACCGTCGCGATATTAGTGTTGGTTTGGCCGACTACGGTCCTTGGGCTTACGTCCATGGTAGCCAGCTGTACTTGTACGGTTACCACGGCGACGCTTACAGCAATGTTGGCTTCCGCCGCGCGGTGGGGCCAGTTAGAGTTTAATTCTTAAGGTCTTTTGCTGCTGCTTCATTTTTAATTTTTTTGTTGCTAAAATATAACTACTTTAGACTGCTAAACAAGGCCTGTGTTTAAAGCGGCTTAATCGCTGTTTTGTAAAAATGGTGTCGGCTAGTCAAAGTTAAATAACTATTGCCCCACGTGAGGCTAACGCAAATTGTCAAAATGCTTGTATTGTTTGTGAACAACCGCATTGACGAGCTGCATGATAGTATCGACCGTCTAACCAATACCCTGCGGTTTTGCTAAAAGAATCGAAGATGCTGAAGTAGAAAATACAGCTAGGGATGCCCAAATTCAAAAACTACTTATGTGGGCACGTAAAGTATTTAAAAAAAACAGGTATCCCGCTCGAGAACCTTTAACACACACGCAGGCATATAACAGATGTGGTAAACTGTTAGCATGGCTAAAACTAGCAAACCCAAAAAACTACCTAACTATGCATTTATAGATAGCCAAAACCTAAACTTAGGTATTAGGTCGTTGGGCTGGCAATTAGACTGGAGCAAGTTTAGACTATATTTAACAAACAAATACAGTGTAGATGTAGCATACTTATTTATTGGTATGATGCCAGGCAACGAAGCGCTGTACGATAGTCTACAGGCTAAGGGTTATAGATTAATATTTAAACCCACTACCGAATATGAAGTAAATGGCAAGGTAGTGGTAAAAGGTAACGTAGATGCAGAACTCGTTTTATACGCTGCAGCGAAAGTAATCAATGATTATAATAAAGCATTGGTTGTTAGTGGTGACGGTGACTTTGCATGCCTGGTAGAATACCTAGAAGAAAAGCAAAAATTACTGCATCTTGTAGTGCCCAATGACAGGTATTCGAAGTTACTGGGTAGATTTACAAAAAAAATAGTAAGAATGAGCCAATTAAAACAAAGCCTAGAATACAAAAAAACCAAGAGTAGCGGTCGGTCGAAACCTTAGGCCTGCTTGGTTATGGTGATACCACTACAATAGCAAAAATACTTATGAAAGTCAATATATTACAATGAACGCACAAGACATACGCAACAAATATTTAGAATTTTTTAAAGCACAAAATCATGCGGTTATTCCGCGGGCCTTAATGGTGCCAATAGGCGAACCCAGTGTGTTGTTTACTGGCAGCGGCATGCAGCCACTTATACCATACTTATTAGGCGAAAAGCATCCGGCTGGTACACGTTTGGTAGATAGCCAAACATGTTTGCGTGCACAAGATATAGACGAAGTTGGCGACAACCGCCACACTACTTTTTTTGAAATGCTAGGTAATTGGAGCTTGGGTGACTATTTTAAGGCAAAGCAGATCCCATGGTTTTTTGAATTTTTAACAGATGTTGTTGGTATAGATCCCAGTAAACTTTACGTAACTTGCTGCAGTGGATTCGAAGAATACGGTGTGCCAAAAGATATCGAAAGTGGTGCAATATGGAAACAGCTTTTTGACAGCAAAGGCATACCTGCAAAAGAGGTAGACTTGGGTAGTGAAGAAAATGGCTACAAACTAGGCGAACAAGATGGCCGCATATTTTATTACAGTGATAAAAACTGGTGGAGCCGTAACGGCGCACCAAAAGATGTAAAAGTGGGCGAACCATGTGGCCCCGACAGCGAGGTATTTTATTTGTTTGATAGTATTGAACACGACACAAAATGGGGCCCGTATTGCCATCCCAATTGTGATTGCGGTCGCTACATGGAAATTGGTAACAACGTATTTATGGAATATTTGCGTACCGAAGCTGGTTTTGAGAAGTTGCCAGCCCAAAACGTAGACTTCGGCGCCGGACTAGAGCGCATTGCTGCCGCCGCAATAGATAGCCCTGATATGTTTAAAATTAGCCTATTATGGCCAATTATTGAATCGTTAGAAAAGTTGTCAGGCAAATCATATAATGACCATACTCAAAGCATGCGTGTAATTGCTGACCACTTACGAGCAGCCACTTTTTTAGCTGTTGACGGAGTTGTGCCAAGCAACAAAGAACAGGGATATGTTATGCGCCGCTTAATGCGCCGCGCCATAAGGTTTGCCTTTGACCTTGGTATTGAACAGAATTTTATGGATAAGCTAGTACCAGTAATTGCTAATTTATACACTGCGGATTACCCAGAGGTTGCCGCCGGCCAAACAAAAATTGTAGAAATACTAGCTAAAGAAGAAAAAGTATTTAGGCAAACCTTGCGTAAAGGAATTGCCCAGTTAGCAAAATTTGCTGATGGTGGCTTAACCGGCCAAGAAGTATTTACACTGTACGATACATACGGATTCCCGCTAGAACTAAGTGTTGAAGAAGCAAAAAAGCAAGGCATCAATGTAAGTGATACCTGGCATGAAGAATTTGATGCACTTATGCAGGCCCAGCGTGAACGCAGCCAAACTGCTGCCAAAGGCACGTTCAAGGGCGGCCTTGGTGGCCACACATTGCAGCACAAAAAGTACCACACGGCCACGCACCTTATGTACCAGGCGCTGCGCGATGTTTTGGGCGACCATGTAGTGCAAAATGGTAGTAATATAACCGAAGAACGCCTACGTTTTGACTTTACCCACGATAGCAAAGTAACGCCTGACCAAATTAAGCAGGTCGAAGACATTGTAAATGACCAAATTAGCAAAGATTTAAAAGTAAGCTTTGCCGAATATCCAACTAATGTTGCCCGCCAAGATATGGGTGCACTTGGACAGTTTGGTGACCGATACGGCGACACAGTAAAAGTTTATAAAATGATAGCCGATGGTGCCGATAAGCCATTTAGCTTTGAAATTTGCGGCGGCCCACATGTAGATCATACGATGCAACTAGCCCAAGAAGGTAAAAAGTTTAAGATACTCAAAGAAGAAGCCAGCAGTGCTGGAATTAGGCGGATAAAAGCAGCTTTAGTATAACCGCTTTATCTGTTGTAGCGTGGTATAATACAAGGTAACATGATTAGCACTATTAAGAGCACTAGCAAAAAGGTGTTCAAGAGGGTAAAAGACGTTAAGTTGCCCGTAAAAATGGCAGAGACTTACGTTGTTGCATTAGATATAGGTACCGAAAATGTGAAAGCCCTTATAGGCCGCGTACAGCGCAACGGCAACATAGACATTGTAGGCGTCGGCAAGGCTCACCAAGCCGTAACAGATATGCAAGCAGGTGCAATTGCAGATATTGCCACCGTAACTGCCAACTGTGATACTGCTTTAGCCGAAGCCGAGGACCAGGCTGGTATGAGTGGTACACGCGTAATTATTGGTATTGCCGGCGAACTCGTCAAAGGCACAACTACTACAGTGCGCATCCACCGCAAAGATGCGCAGAAGCCTATAGATGACGCCGAGTTTGCTAAAATTATCAAACTTGTTCAAACCCGCGCTTTGCAAACTGCCAAGACCGAACTAAAAGCAGATCTTGGCGGCAAAGAGGTAGAGGTTCGCATGGTAAACAGCGCCTTGGTACGTATCCAAATAGATAGCTATGATATTACCAACCCAATTGGTTTTCAGGGTAAAGAAGTTAGTATTCAGCTATACACCGCGTTCGCACCAATGATACATATTGGCGCGTTAGAGCGTGTAGCCGAAATGCTTGATCTAGACTTGCTAGCAGTTGCAGCCGAACCATTTGCTGTGTCACGTGCAGTACTTGGCAACGACGATCAAAACAAAACCAGCGCTATTTTAATGGACGTTGGCGGTGGTACAACAGATATAGCAGTTGTAAACGAGGGTGGCGTTATGGGTACTAAAATGTTCGGTATTGGGGGTAGGGCGTTTTCGCGGTCTATCGAGCGCGATATGGGCGTGACGTATACCCAGGCCGAGGCCATTAAGCTTGGTTTAGCCGATGGTCGCGTGCCAAAGCAAAAGGTAGCAGCAGTAGAATCTGCACTAAAAAAGACACTTGATGTTTGGTCTGGCGGCGTACAAATTGCATTAGAAGAATTTAATGTAGAAACCTTGCCGCACCGTGTATTACTTTGCGGTGGTGGGTCTTCGCTAACAATGTTGGTGGATGATTTGCAAGAATCTAACTGGTACAAAGATTTACCGTTTACTAAGAAGCCCTTTATACACCACATTCAGCCCAACGAGGTATCTGCAATCGTAGACACGACAGACACAATTACTGACCATACGTTTATAACTGCCATGGGCTTACTGCGGGTGGGTGCCGATACACTTAGCTCAAACAATATTTCTGGCAACGGTAGATCTATCAAAGATAAAGTCAACAAACTACTAAAGGTATAGCTATGTCAAAAGAAACAATTTACGTAGATCAAGACGACGAAATAACAGCTGTAATAAGCAAAATAGAAAACGCCAGCGAAAAGGTAGTGGCAGTTGTATTGCCTGCGCATTCTACCGTTTTTACAAGTGCAATAAACATGAAGCTAATTAAAAAAGCCCAAGATAAGCACAAAAAAAGCATTGTGCTAATAACAAGCAATGTCCACATATTGCCGGTAGCTGCCGCTGCTGGTTTGCATACAGCAAAAAACCTTGCATCTAAGCCAACTTTGCCCAAGGTAGCTGTAGTCGCAGCAAATACTGATTTGCCGATACAACTTGACGATTCAGACGCATCATCAGCAGGGTTAGCCTCAGCAATTGCTACAGATGCCGATAGCGATATTATTCAACTTGATAACACCGTAAAAGAACCAAAGCAAAAGGGTGTACCGTTTAATAAAAAGCTTAAAGTACCAAACTTTAACACCTTTCGCATAAAAGTATTTGGCAGTAGTTTTTTACTTGTTGCAGTTATAATTTTTTGGATATTTGCAGCGTTTGTTTTGCCTAAAGCAACAGTTACGCTAAAAACAGATGTTTCTACAATTGATTCTGTGTTGGCTGTCCAGGTAACAACTGAAGTCAAAACCTTTGATGTTACTAAACTTATATTGCCAGCCACTATGCTTGATAACAAAAAAACCGATACCGAAAAGGCCCCTGCAACAGGTAAAAAAGACGTGGGCACAAAGGCCAGCGGCACAGTAAAAATGATCAACTGTAATAAAGACGATAAATTAAGTGACACCGTACGCACAGTACCGGGCGGTACTACAATAACAGATACAAACGGAAACCAGTTTGTATCCCAAGCAAGTGTTGACGTAGAGCCAAGCAGTTATACGGGTAATGTATGTAGTTCTAACAAGCCGTCGGCGGCAGTTGCAGTTGTTTCTGTAAATTCAGGTGGACAGTACAACTTAACAGCTCGCTCATATTCCGTTGGAGGGTTTGTTACTATAACAG
>JAYUPU010000042.1:0-3696 GCA_043759925.1 bacterium
TTTAGTCAACATATTGTAAGTTCATATGTTGTCCCACAAAGAACCGAACTTCTGGTATTGATTAACTACCAAGGACGTTGCACAACTCAGTTTTTAAAAGGTAAACCATTTACAAGCCTAAAGGGCCACCCGCATTGGGTGGTTTTTTAGTACCCACAACTAGTGGACAAAATATGCAAAATATGCTAGAATATGTATTCTATGGAACGTGAACCGATAGTTTTAGAAAAACAGAGAGCAATGCAACACGCTGGTGCAGTTGCTATTAATGCTTTACGCACTTTTTCTGACCAAAGTATTGATCACGCCGCATCTATGACAGAACAAGCAGGCAGACATGCAGACGGCGTAATAAGATCATTTAAAGATACAGTACAAAATAGCGCAGAAATATCTGAAGCACAACGAAAAGATATTCTAGCTGATTTTTCATATTTTACCTCTGACACAATAGATCAAACTAATCTTAGCGGCGACCTTAAGCTGCAAGCAAAAGCTAAAGCAAATGATTTATTAATCTTGCTAATTAATAAGTACAAAACGGACAACGGCGTTATAGATACAAAAGTAGAAACGGCAGTAAGGGTTGCTGATGAGAGAGATGGTGTTAGAAAAAGGGTCGTAGACAGTAAGCTAGAAGTACTGACACGTAAGGCCCAATCTAGCGCTGGCTTAAGTGGCGGTGCACAAAACCATTTACAAACGATATATGATGCAATTTCAGATTTAGAATTCACTATTGATTATCGACACGAAGAACTAGCCTATATGTGCCGCGATAGAGCGGAAGGCGTTTCATTGTTAATTTCTGATAGGCACAACGATTTTTTGTTAAAAGCAAACGGGTTTAAAGCAGATTTCGAAATACGCCTTGCAGCATTGATACAACAAGGCGCTGCACGCGGTAACCAACAAAAAAATACGGGTCAGGCCGGCGATGGTGGTGCTAGGCGCCGTCTTCCGCCAAACCAAAACGATCCACGCCCAAATGCTCCTAGCCAGGTACAAAAAGATCCGCGTATTGCGCAGTTAATGGGTAAAAGCACCGGCGAACACGAGCGCCCTTACGCTGTTTTACTTGCAAATATTGACCACCACAGGGCAAAAGGCAAAACCGACACAGATATATACAGGTTGCTAATTAGGAACTTCCACCCTGATACTTCAACTCAAGAAAATGCCGAGTCCATATCTAGAGTACTCACAGCCGCATATGATAAATCTAGCGGTAGGTTTTTGGTTTAACCTATGTTAAGCGCCGCAATATATAGCGCCGAGGCACTAGATAGCAACCACTACGATGCTATTAATTATGGTTTACAGATGATTGGCCAGCATGTCGGTGGTATAGCGCTAAGTAAAACTTACAGGGTAAAATTGCCCACCGACGCTGAAGGCCAGGTAGATCATGCACGGGTAGGATATGATAGCCTGGATATATTCACAGATTTGCACATTTTTGCAGCGCCTATGCAAACTGAAGATTTAGGTATTGCCTGGCGAGGCACGGGTATTGCTTGGTTAAATCTTAGGCGCGATCCCAAGGCAAAAAGAATCCATACTACTTCGTCGCATGAAGTGGGCCATGCCTTGGGCTTTGTTAAGGATTCCTCGGTACAACATATCAAAGGCGACTCGGCACACTGTAGCTGTAATAGCTGCATTATGCATCCTATTATGAGCGTATATACTCAAAATCATGTTACCGAACGCAAATCTACGTTTGACCGGTTTAGAAATGGCAGATACAGGGTGGTAGATACCGAAGCAGCTTATCAGCAGAACTTTTGCGGCGATTGCATAACAGACATGCGAAAATATAGCGCTGAGCATATTTCGGCAATGCGTCACCGCAGGTTGTTAACTAAATCTATATTAAGCAAGCAAGATATTAGACTCGCGACCATAAGTAGCTAACATTTGTGTTGTGGACAAAATACGTAAAATGTGCTAGAATATATAGATAAATGAATCAAACTATCAACAGTATAAATAACCCCGAGGCTCAGCCTCAAACCGGTGGCGAGCTTGGCGAGTTTAGCCCGTTAGTAAACCCTGAGCTTGCGCTGCAGACTTAATGAGAGCTTCGCTGGCGGCCCAGACCGTGCTGCTGAACGCGATGCTTTTAAAAATGGCGAAAGTTACCACTTGGCAATGACATATCCAGACTTAGACCAAGCTGTGGCAGAACAGAAAGCCGAAACTCTTAAGGTGCTTCGAAGTGGGGCTGTTTCTAAGTACGGCCCGGATTCGCTAACGGTTAGCAGTATTGATTACCGCATATTTAGAAGCCGAATTTTTGCAGGTAGTAGCACAGTTAAATATACTGGCCAGTGGTTCAGATGAAGATGCACTTCAGCAAGCATCAGACAGGTATGTGCAATTAAACGACCAACTGTATGGCAAGCCTGACCAGCGAGTTATAAACTCAATGTTGGCAGTTTTAAGACATAGGTATACTAACGACGATCCTAGGGTACAAAACTTGTGGGATCAGTTGGAGTCTGGTTTTAGTATGCAACTTGCCAATGGCGACCAAGTAACAGTACCTGCCTTAGTTATTCCCCAAGAGACATCGCTACAAATACCCCAGCTATCCGACCAAGCAAAAACACTATTGGCAGCAGAATGGAAACTAATGTTCCCAGCAATTGTTGAAGCACGCGGTGTACTGGGCGATGTTATTGCAGCTGGGCAAGGGTTAGAGATTGATTATGATCCAAATAATATAGCTTTTGAAGGTATACGCACCGCCCATATGTTTCGTATGGCTACAGAAGGCATAGCACTACAACACAGTGTCGCGCCGTTTAATGTAGAACAAAAAGAGCACCGTGCTACGGCAAGTTGGGAATCAGATAGACAGGCTGTTGTTGTAGGTATGGACGGGACAAAAACCTGGGGTGCAGTGCTTAAAACCGGTGTTCATGAATCTATGCATGGTCTTAAATCCTCAAACGGCCTACAATCAGGTGAACCTGCCATGGCTACAGGAGTATTTAGCCGCAATCCGGATGGTTCTTATACAGACTATTTAACATTTGAAGAAGGTAATAACAAGCTTGGTGAGATGGTAATTTCTGGCGGTATTAAGGATGAGAACGTATTAGAAAGTGGATATAATCTTTACCTATTAGCAGGTTTGATATACATGGGCTTAGATGATAGGCAAGCCAAAGAAGTATTCGAGAAACTTACCATTATTGAGCGATTATCTTTACAACCCACCGACGTGGAACTAAGCAAACTACAGCAAGATGCTGCAAAGACAGTAACTCGCAAATTAGAACGACTTATTCGTAGCAGCCCCGCAAATGCAAACGTTATTACAGATGGCCATATACCAATTTTCACAAAAGATATTGCTTATTTTAAAGGTAGCCTTATAGCCACAGAATTTTGGAACCAAGTTGCAACAGATGCAGCAAGCCAGCCAAACCCACGTGAATATTTCCATGAAATCTTTGAAGTTCAAGCGCAGGGTAAGGTAGATCCAACTGACGCTGTACAATATGCCGCTGCAAAAGCTGCCTACCAAAAACGCCAACTTTAATACTTCTGCCTTGAGTTTTACACCGTTTTACGCTAGAATAATGCAAGTATTTGGTAAGCCCTAAGGTATGGGCGATTAGCTCAGCTGGTTAGAGCGCGTCACTGATAATGACGAGGTCGGAGGTTCGAGTCCCTCATCGCCCA
>JAYUPU010000043.1:0-3624 GCA_043759925.1 bacterium
TTCTGCGGTAGCAAGTGCAGGCAACGTATCTACAGCGTCGCCAGATGCTCAGCAGGGCCACATTATGCAGCAAGTTAGTATGCAGGACGGGTCTAGTGTAGCGGTTAACTTGCGCCTAGAAACCGCTCCAACTGTAAATGGTATGGATATTGTAATGCGCTTGTTTAACATGGACCAAGCTATGTATAACCTGGATAGGCTAGGCTTGTCGCAGGTTGAACGCCAAGTAATAGATGATATTATTAAAAAACCAAGTGGCTTAGTGCTGGTAGTTGGGCCTACCGGGTCTGGAAAAACTACTACATTATATTCTATGTTAAATACACTTAATAATAGCGAACGTAAAATTATTACAATTGAAGACCCAGTTGAATACCGTTTTGCTGGAATGTCGCAGCTTTCTGTAACATCACAAAACAGCGGCCAGACAAACTTTGCCGAGCGCCTACGTGCAACTTTGCGACTAGACCCTGACGTAATTATGGTTGGCGAGATCCGTGATAACGACACTGCTAAAACAGCTCTTCAGGCTGCGCTAACTGGCCACTTGGTGCTTTCTACATTCCATGCATCTAGTGCTGCCGCAGCCATGACTAGACTAGTTGATGTTATTGGCCAAAACCCATTATTTACGTCTGCAATTAGGCTGGTTATGGCCCAGCGTTTAGTGCGCCGCCTAGACCCTGAAACAAAGCAGGCCTATACACCTGACGCTACCGAACTAGCAAGTATACAAAAGATTTTAGATACCCTGCCAACCAGCCTACAAAGGCCACCGCTAGATAATATAACTCTGTACAAGGCTGTGCCTAGTCAAAATAACCCCTACGGGTTTAAGGGCCAAATAGCCCTGCGTGAACAGTTTATGATGACAGATAATTTGCGTAATATGTTAACCAGCGACCAAGTGCTTTCTGCGCAGCATATTGAACAAACAGCAGTTAATGACGGTATGACAACAATGCTTCAAAACGGCATATTATTTGTACTAACTGGCGAAACCAGCCTTGAAGAAGTTTTTAGAGTCGTTGGCTAACGACGATGTTTATCTTATAACATTAGCAACGGCGGCAACAACACCTTCGTCAAATGGGCCCGGAATAATCTTATCAACGGTAGGGTTAGTAACCAAACTGGCCAATGCTTCGGCGGCGGCAATTTTATGTTGATCGGTAATTTTTGTTACGCCGTTATCTAGTGCGCCCCTAAAAATACCCGGGAAGCCTAGCGAATTATTAACCTGGTTAGCAAAGTCGCTGCGGCCTGTTGCAACTATGTATGCACCCGCAGATTTAGCTACATCTGGCATTATCTCGGGTTCGGGGTTAGCTAGTGCAAAAATAATAGGGTCTTTAGCCATTGTTTTAACCATGTTGGCAGTTAAAAGCCCAGCTTTAGAAACGCCTATAAACACGTGTGACCCAGCTACGGCATCTTGCAGTGAACCGTCACGGCCAACAGTATTCAAGTTTAGTAACTTCTTTTTTTGGTCGTTTAAGTCGGTGCGCTTCGGCCCAATAATACCTTTGCTATCTACCATTACAATGTCTGTTGCACCGTAGAGTGCTAATAGGTTTGCGATTGCTGTACCAGCTGCGCCAGACCCCACAATTGTAATGCGGCACTCAGCGATGGAATAATTACTCTTAAGTTTTAACGAGTTTATTAGGCCAGCCAGCACAACAATCGCTGTACCGTGTTGGTCGTCGTGCATAACTGGCATGTTTAGCTCGGCCTTTAGACGCTCTTCAATCTCGAAACACTTGGGGGCGGCTATATCTTCTAGGTTAATACCACCAAAACTTGGGGCAATGGCTTTTATAGCGGCTACAATCTCGTCTGCTGTATGTACATCAAGTACGATTGGCACAGAGTCTATATCTGCAAAGTGCTTAAAAAGCATTGCTTTGCCTTCCATAACAGGCATAGCACCTAAAGGCCCGATGTCGCCGAGGCCTAAAACGGCAGATCCGTCGCTTATAATCGCTACCAAATTGTTGGTCCACGATACCTCTTTTAGTTTGTTAGCGTCGTCCCGAGCATATAGTGCAGCACCACCAACTCCAGGCGAATAGTATAGCTTAAGCGTATCCTTATTTACTTCGCCTCTAAGCGCTGTGTAAATCTTGCCTTTTGTTTGTTTGTGCGCAGCAATTGCTTGTTCGTAAATATCCATTCTATTAGTGTACCGTACAAAACTAGGGTGTTTGCTATTTTCATATCATATAATTTGTGTTACAATTACCTTAACGATAAATATTAATGTAGTGAGACAATCATGCAGTCAGTTGTTCAAAAAATCGAACAGAAGTATAAAAAGCACGCCGTTGTAGATGTACAATCAGGCGACACAGTTAAAGTTAGCCAAAAAATTAAAGAAGGTAACAAAGAGCGCGTTCAGATGTTTGAAGGCCTTGTTATACGGACAGATCGCCCAAATAGCCACACTAGCAGTATTACTGTTAGGCGTATTGCTAGCGGCGTTGGTGTAGAAAAGACTTACGTGCTACATAGCCCACTTTTGGTAAAGATTGAAGTTGTAAAGCGCAGTAAGGTACGCCGCAACTACCTTGGCTACATGCGTTCACTTCGTGGTAAATCTGCTCGTCTGTCGGGTGTAGATTTTGATAAATCCTCAGTTAACACTGTAGACGAAGCACCAGTTGCACCTATAACCAAACCAGCAGCAGAACATAAAACAGAAGAACCCATTACCGCAGCCATAACTTCAGCCGAATAGATCGTGAACGCCAAGACTATAGGTAATAGAGGCGAGGAAATCGCCTCTATTTATTTGCAGAACAATGGCTACCAAATTGTTGATCGCAATTGGCGCACTAGGTGGTGCGAAATAGATATAGTGGCAAGCAAAGGCACTACAGTTTATTTTGTAGAGGTTAAATACAGGGCAAACGCTGTATATGGTACGGGATTAGACTACATCACAACCAAAAAGCAGCAACAAATGCTGTTTGCCGCCGAATTTTGGGCCAGCAAACAGCGCTACAACGGCGATATGATACTAGCAGTAGTAAGTGTTGACGGCGCTACAGGCAGTGTAGAATTTATTGAAATTGATTAAAGTAGGCAATTATATCTTTTTGGTCACGGCTACGCCAAGCACTGTGCCACTCTAACATCTCTAGCCCTTGTTTGTATGACCTTTCAAGGGCTTTTGTCATTCGTGGCTCAAAAAATTCTTGATATTGTTCGGCAAAAGCATCGTCGCTGTGTACGCGTGCTGCATAAATAGGCGTGCGGTAAAAACTAAGGTCTGTGCCTAGGTTAGCTTGCAACCAATCCCAGTTCTTTTTAAGCCATTGCCAAGTTTGGGCACGGGCATTATGGTTTAAAAAGCTATAAGCAACCCAATAGGCTACGTCTTGCATGCGCACCGCATCACTAGTAATTAGGGCTAGCGCGCGGTCTATGTTAGCCGTATCGCTAAAGTCTGTAAGTGCTGCAGCATAAGTTAGTTTTTCTTCGCTAAGAGTCGTATTGTTGTACATATCCAGTAACTTATCAAAAGTCTTACTGTCGCCAAGCCTTGCAACCGTACCAAACACAACGCCGCGTGTATCTGGATCAAAATCTATATCTCGCTTAACTTCAATTACGCTGGCA
>JAYUPU010000044.1:0-30149 GCA_043759925.1 bacterium
GCGCCAGTTTGGTGTGGGGTCCCGCAAACAAGTTGACGATACTCCGTATGGAGGTGGCGACGGCATGTTGCTAAAGCCAGATGTGCTGGTTGCAGCTATTGAACACGCTAAAAAAACCAATCTAAGTGCCAAAGTATTTTTGCCTACCCCTAGGGGTGCTATGCTTAAGCAGTCCATAGTAAAAAACCTAGCTGCAGATATGCAAAATATGATTATTGTTTGCCCACGATACGAGGGTTACGACGAACGTGTAACAGATTACATAGATCAGCAGTTTTGTATTGGTCAATACGTTTTAACTGGTGGGGAACTGCCAGCAATGGTGCTTATAGATAGCGTCGTGCGCCTGTTGCCAAATGTGCTTGGCGGTGAGCAGTCGGCACTAATCGAAAGCTTCATGCAAGATGATCAAAACATAGAGTTCCCGCAGTATACCCGCCCAGAAGAATTTAGGGGTGTAAAAGTGCCTGATGTTTTGCTAAGTGGCCACCATGCCCAAATACAAGAATGGCGGAAGGGGCAAAGCCGTGGGTGAGCTTTTAGACATGACACAGCGCTTAGCTGCAAAAAGGCAGGCTGTTGTAACGGAGCCAGATATTTATACTGGTAGGGATGCTGCTATTTTAGCGAATAGCAAAACCGCAGAGCTAGTTTTTTTGACTGAACAAGCTTTGTCTAGCCGCGGCGCTAAAATAAAGTTCCCAAACCGTAATATACCGCTACTTAACATATTTTCGGGTACTATATACGCACCAAACACCTCTATATTGAATGTTCTATCGGTTGCAAAAACATCCGCTGTAGAAATAGCTGTGGCAAAAAACTACACACTACCTAAAGCAAATCAGCGCGAAAATGCTGGAGTTAATGACCAAGATACGGCCAACGCTCTGTTTATAGTCGCTTATGGACTTGCAGCGCACGCCCTAAAGGGGTCGGCACGTAAAAACATACACCCAATAAAGCCGAATCAGGCTGTTTGGCAGCACACCCCAGAGGGTTTGCCAATACCAGAAATGACTGCCCTGCGTGCTGCTAGTTTTGTTGTTGGTGAGCATTTTACTATTGAACCATTCCATGGCTACATGCATACAGAACGGCCAGATGTATTGTTACCACATATAGCTGCGGTATATGACCCACTGCAGCGTGTTACAGCACGCACCCTATATTCGCCACTAGGCTAACACTTACCTGCTACAATAAGTGTATAAGGGGTTAAAAACTATGTTAAAAAGATTTATAAAACCTGTATACGCTCACTGCGACGTACCATGTGGTATATACGAAACAGACACTATGTTGCATGCAGCCAAAACCTGCCGCAAAATGGTAGAAAAATATAACGAACTAGGTGATATTGACGATGCCGAACACCATAACCAGTTTGTGCGCATTGTTATGTACAAAGAAGAACACGCTAAAAAATGTAAAGAACAACTATACATATTATGGAGTGACTACTTTAAGCCCGAACATCTAGAAAAGTTCCCAGATTTGCACACCAAGTTTTGGTTGGCAACAAAGCAGTGCGGCAAAGTTAAGCAGACCCTTAGCCTAGAAGAATGTGACAAGTTGTTAAGCATGGTGGCAGATATCGCTACAATGTTTGCAGATTCAAAAGCGAAATGATTTTTTTGCGGCGGATTGTGGGTGATAGTATGCTGCCCACCCTAAAGCCTGGGCAGATTGTATTAGTATCACATTTTAAAACACTTAGGGTGGGTAGTGTTGTGGTTGCGCTGCAAAATAGCCGCGAAGTCGTTAAGCGCATAGCTAGCATAACCGGCGATTGGCAGTTGCAATTGCTGGGCGACAACCAAGTTGCTAGTACAGATAGCCGTCAGCTAGGTACCGTACCTAAGCGGCATGTATTAGGTGTAGTTATATGGCCAAATACAAACTCAGGGCACTAAAGTTTTTTGCGCCTACGTAGGTATACATATGCCCATACACCAGGCAGTAGCGGCTGCACGTAAGTAGCAAGCCTAAATATTGCAGTTGCAGATGCAGCTAGTGTGCTGTCAAAACCAAATGCCACGAAAGCCGCAATAAGTCCTGCTTCTACCCCACCAATACCACCAGGGGTAGGCACTACGCTGCCTACTGCAACACCGCTGCTCATAATTATTATGGCTTGGGCGATAGAAATGTGCAGGCCTACGCTAGATGCAGCCAGGGCTAGAATTACGCTGTTGGTAAGCAAGGTAGCGGTTGCAATAGCAACTATCTGGGCAGTGCGTCCGGGGCTATTTAGGGTTTTCCCCATAGTTTTAAGCAAGTTCAATAGTTTTGTGCGTAGGGGTTTTATGCAAAGGGCAATCACAATCGCCATTATGCTTAAAATAATAAAATATATTCCGCCCTTGTTGCCTCTGGCGGTAGGCTGGGCCACAAAAAGCAGTATTACAAAAACAAATATACTGTTAACTACAAAACCCATAACATTATTTGTAAGCGCTATAGCAAGTGCTTTTGTGGTGCTAAATTTTTGCTTTGTTAAAAATAACACGCCAAAACTTAGCTGGCCCGCACCAGCGGGCACCACTCTTCCGGCCCCCGCGGCTGCCAAGTTAGTAAGGTAAGCATCACTAATTTTAATACTACGCTTAGTCAGTACATAATAGCCCAACGCCGTCCAAAAAAACGCCAGCCACTGCAGTGCTAAACAGGCTATAACAAGCGGCAAACTGGCTGATTTTATTGCATCTACAGCCGGCGGTATTAAGCCTCGCTGTGTCCATACCCCCACTATAAGTAATAGTAAGCCGGTGATCTCTATATAAAAGCGGATTGGCCGTTTACTCATATCTGTACATATACTAACATCAAATTGCTTACGTATGTGTTGCACTTCATGTACACCCCACAAACTGGCAAGCTATTAACTTAAAGGTAGTATAATGTATATATGCGCGAAGCCTATGATTCTACTTTTGTTGCGGATCCACAGCTGCTAGTACAGCTAAAAGACACTGCTGGTGTGTTAATGGAACGCCACCTAGCTAAATCTAATAAAATGCCATGGGTACCGGAATCTTATGTACCTTACAGTTTTGCAACAGATTATGACCCCCAACAGCCCTGGAATGTGCACGGCTGGGAACTGCCACAGTGGCTTACTGATTCACTGACTGTTAACTTATCTACTGAAGATAATCTGCCTTACTATTACCCCGATTTAGATAAAATGTTCGGTGGCGTACCTATATGGGATTTGTGGAACAAACGCTGGACTGCAGAGGAGCGTAAACACTCTATTGTTCTTAGGTCGGGTATTATGGCCCTGCGGCTTGTAGACCCTGCGCTGCTTGAAGCCGAAGCGATGATTCAGGTTAGCACTGGCGAAGTACCGCAGCTGGCAACACCACTTGATGGAATGATCTACGTTGCGATGCAAGAACTTGCCACATATGTATCGCACGATAATACCGCAGAGGCGCTTGAGAGTTTTGCTAATAGTGTCGAATCTAAAAACCAACACGATGCACTAAACAGGTTTGTTGGCGGTATTAAGCGTACTGGTAGGGACGAAAACCTTCACTATAATTTTTATAAAGATATCTGCAAGGAGGCTTTTAGGCTGCGCCCGTTAGAATTTTTTGAATCGCTAGCACGTGTAATACGTTACTTTGAAATGCCGGGAACTGGCATACCTGATTTTAAAGAAAAATCTGCACGCATTGCCGCGGCGGGTATATATAGTGCAAAAATTCATGTTGAAAAGGTGTTGGAGCCTGTTATTTTTAGACAGTGGCATGTAGATAAATATATTTCACCCGAAGCAGCAACCCCAGAATATTCAAGGCAGGTCGAAAAAGCTAGGGACAATGTTATGAAGCAGTACAAAATTATGAAAAGAGTCTCGGCAATAGCTTAAAAATGCTTAGGCATGCGCAAGCGCTTAAACATTAAGCCGTCGAGTAATAGATGGCTAAATATACCAACTACAGCTGCACCGTAATACGGCGCACCAAGCCAGGGGCGGGTGGGTTCTAATAAATACGGCAACAAAAGTATTGGTAGGGGCACAAGCAGCATTGTTATGCGCGAGTGTGTCCAGCCACGGTGTTTACCTACAATTGGTAGCATAGCTAAAAGGCCCAAAAATGCCGCTAGCTTGTAAGACTCGGTTGCAATTAGATATACATTTAAACCAAACATTCCGGTATAAAAAATATCCTGCCCCTTGCTATTGGTGTCTATATCTGGCCACAGCCCAAAAAGTATAGTTAATATAACCAACACTGCTGGGAAAGCCCAACCAGGGTTAGTACCGTATGAACTAAAATCAATATGCGTGTTTATAGCACCTGTAATGACAGCAGCGTATACTATGCCTGCAACGCCGCCACCAGCTATATGACCTTTGTAGTTAGACATAAGCCTTATTGTACTACTATTTTGTTGCAGCGTTTAGGCCGGCTATGTGCCCAGTTGTCCAGCATAGCTGCAGCGAATAACCACCAGATGGCCTTGTTATGTCTAGTAAATCGCCTGTTATAAATAGGTTGCTGATTTTTTGTGACCGCATGGTGCGCATATCTATTTCTTTTAAATCTACACCACCGTCTGCTACTACGGCCTTTTCGAAGCCCATTAGCTTTTGTACCGTTACAGGCATAGCTTTAAGCGCGTTTACTAAAACTGTGCGTATATCCTTAGATACCTCACTATTTTTAGTATCAAAGTTGATAGATTTTTGCAGCTGTAAAATTAGTGCAGGTGTAAGACCTTTTGGTGCAAACATAGCCAAGCTGTTTTTAAGCATTTTTGTGCCGTTTTCGTTAAGCACGCTAATAATTTGTTGGTCTAGCTGTTTGTTATTTAGGTCAGGGAAGTGATCTATGTGGGCAGTTACATCGCCTGCTTGCAGTAAATCGGCTACTTTGTAGGCGTTGTTTAAGATTAGCGGCCCAGACACACCAAAATGTGTAAATAGTATGTTGCCTCGCAGTTTAAATGCATTGGCACCATTGCTATAAAAAGTAATCGCCACATCTTGTGCTGTTACACCAGCAATGTGGCTTATCCATTGTTCGTGCAATGCTAGCGGCGTTATAGTAGGTGTGGGTGCTTTGGTAGTGTGCCCAAGTTGTTTAAGCCAGCCAAAACCATCGCCCGTAGACCCAGTTTGCGGCCGCGATGTACCACCAGTTGCCAATATGTAATTGTTAGCTGTATAGGTTGTGCTACCGCAAACCACAGATGTAATTTTGCCCTCGCTGCTATTAATTGCAGTAACTTCAACGTTTAGGGCAAGTTCTACACCCAACCTGTGCAGGCGGTTTTGCAGTACATGCACCACATCAACAGCCTTTTGGCTAACCGGGAAGGCCCTTTTGCGGTCTTCAATCTTAATAGGTAGTTTAATAGCTTCAAAAAATTCAATTGTATGCGCAACACCGTATGATGTAAAGGCCGAATATAAGAACTTTTCGGCAGTACCATAGTTTTTTAATAGTACTCGTATGTCGTCTTCGACGTTAGTTATATTGCACCTGCCACCACCAGTAATACGTAATTTTTCGCCTAAACGCTTGTTCTTTTCTATTATTAAAACACTAGCACCTTGCTGCCGTGCACTTATAGCTGCCATCATACCACTGGCTCCACCGCCAATAACTATTACGTCGTAATGTTTATTTTGATCATTCACTAATAATATTATACAACATTTATACTATATACACCATGTTTGGCGCCACATATTAATACTCAACAGTCCACCCAAACCGTAACACTTTAAAAAAATAGCTTATCCGTTCGAACCCCAACAGCATGGGCCTAAGCAAAAGACCCACTTTCGTGGGCCTCTTACTTTGGCTGGGTGAGGGATTAGCACAGTTAGTTCCGCCAGTTCACTTTCGGAGCGATTCGATTTAATTTACAAGAATTAACGTGTGAATTAAGTTACATCTAACTTTCTTAATCTTACGTATAATTAAACCTTGCGTAAAAAAAGAGGACCTATGTTAATGAAGCAAGAAACTAATCATATCTTTGGTTCATGAATAGGCCAGAGGTTCACCCCGACAATCACGAAGCCCTATACGATTATTATCAGCATAAAGAACCAAGTAAACGACTAATGAAGTCTATTGTAGTGGCTTCAAGTTTAGTGTATAAACCCAGGCTCCATTTCGCAGCTGGCGCAGAAAGCGAACTAGCTGAACTAAAATCAAGGTGTGAACGGTTCGTATTTGCAAGTGCTCATTATAGGGTTAGTGACCAGTTTGCTGAGTTTGCCGCAATGAGGCAATCAGAAACACTAGCCGCAGAAGCAGAACATACTTTTGTGATTGGAAAACCTAGCTACGCTACAAGCCGGCTGCTAGGACGAAGTTTTGATGCAGCCGGCTGGGTCCCGGCGTTCCGTAAACAAGACTACCCAAAAAGTCCACTAGCAAGGGCCGAAGCCGCCAAATCTTTATTCACTGTGTGCACATCTAAAATCGTTGAAGGTTGGAATATGCTGCTTTTTCCTGAAGGGACAAGAAATAAGGGTGACCCAAAAGTGACGCAGAAGATACAGGGAGGAATTGGTCGAATTGCTAGCGCCGTGTCCAAAGAAGGAGTAGGAATTGCGATAGTACCAATTGTTCCCTGGTGGGGCGATGGCGAAGACCCTAGCCACCGAAGACCAGACGTATTTATAGGTAATCCAATTGAAGGCCCGTTTACGACTAAGGCAGATGCAATTGCTCCTTTGCAGGCAGCACTAGAAGATGGTGTACACCAAGTGTCTGAGATAAACTTTGAGTATCTTGCTGATAAGCGGGTATAGCTCTAAATAATAATTTTGTTTATATTATTTGGCTGGGGGTAAGGGACGTACTTCGCAACTATTAAATTAGTATTATTTACTATTTGTGTTATAATACTATTATGATACAATCCTCTCAACCTCGCATTTTGAATCGAGATGACTTCCTGTCTTATGCTAAATTACATGGCAACAGAGCATCATTTGCAGGTCGTGCGTGGGCAGCCTTGGCAAGGTTACGGCCAACTGAAAATACGTCGTATAGTAGACCATATAATAGGCGTGGAATTGAGGGCTATTCCGATGCTAATCCAACAAATAGGCCAATTTTTCTAAAAATTCCTGAAATGAACTATGAGCAAGAGCTAGGCGATTTAGTCGTAGACTCACTCGATGCATTACTTGTCGAGGTAGATGAAGCACGACGGACTTGGGGAAATGAAGCAATAAGAGACTTAATGGGCAAAAATATATCAAATGGCACAGTGAGTTTTCTAAAAGGTATAGTGGAGCATACAAAACTCCAGGATTAGCAAGTAGCGCAAGTTAAGTAAATTCCTTTAGTATTTATCTACAATACCTCTTGCCTAAATATTTCACTATAATTCTCAAGTAAAATAAGAACGCTCTGCTTTCCCAGTATGCTTATGTTTGGCTAGGGATGAGGGATTCGAACCCCCGATGCCAGGACCAGAACCTGGTGCCTTACCACTTGGCCAATCCCTACTACGTTACCAATTTGGATTTTTACAAATCTTTAATAACAGATGTGATTATAACTTATTTTCAGTAAATTTTAAAGCTTTGATGGGTATTCAGGCAATTCTCAAACATGGCCCGTATAGTTGGCAATGTTACAGCACGGTGCACAATTGTAATGCAAATAACAACCAAAGGGGCAATAAATATGAAAAAGTCACTATTAATCGGTTTATCTACAACAGCCGTAACTTTGAGTCTTGTCGGACTGGCCAGTATGGCATCTGCACAATCAACATCAAACAGTACAGGTATAATTGATAAAATCGCAACCAAGTTTAACTTAAACAAATCAGATGTTCAGGTAATTTTTGATGCAAATAAGACCGAGCAAGAAAAAGAACGCCAGGCCGAAATGTCTAACAAGTTACAAGTACTCGTTAACGACGGCATAATAACAGCTGATCAAAAAGCCAAAATTGAGGCGAAGCGGGCAGAACAAAAGATAAAAAGGGATGTAAATAGGGCTGAACTTGAAAAATGGGCAAGCGATAACGGCATAGATGCAAAATATGTAATGCACGGCGGTGGATGGGGCGGCCATGGTGGCCACGGCGGCCCTAGTAAGATGCAATAGTTTTAAGGGCAAATATATAACGCCACTCCTGTTATGCGGGGGTGGCTTTATATTTTACTAAAAGGGCAACCGCACATGCTTTCAGCTAAAATTCAGCTTAACGCTTGTATAATAAAGAATATATGAGGCTGCTAGTAGTTGAAGACGAACATAAAATAGCCAATGCTATTGCTGCTGGCTTGCGGCAACACAACTTTGCAGTTGACGTTTGTTTTAACGGCGACGAAGGCCTGGCAATGGCCACGACCGAACCTTACGACTTGCTAATTTTAGACATTATGATGCCCGGTGACTTAGACGGTATAGGCATAGTACGCGCACTGCGGGACCAAAGTAACCACGTGCCAATCTTGCTGCTGACTGCTAAAGACAAAGTGCTAGATAAAGCATTCGGCCTAAATACCGGTGCCGATGATTATTTAGTAAAACCCTTTGCTTTTGTAGAACTTATTGCCCGTGTACGCGCATTGCTGCGCCGACCAAAACAAGCATTAGAATCCGTACTGCGCTACGCCGATGTAGAACTAGATACCCAAAACTACACTGTTACCCGTAATAAGCAAAACATTGAACTTACACAAAAAGAATTTGCCTTGTTGGAATATTTTATACGCCACCCAGAAACAGTTATAAGCAAAGAAATGTTAATGCAGCATGTTTGGAACTACGATTCAGATATTTTACCTAACACCGTCGAAGTATATGTGGGCTATGTGCGTAACAAGCTAGATAAGCCGTTTAAAAAGCTGCCACCATTACTGCATACAAAGCGCGGTTTTGGCTATGTATTTAGCAAGCAAAAATCATGATCATAAAAAAACAAGCATTCAAAAGCGCATCCATGCGGTTGGCAACAACATATTTGCTGATTGTTATGGCGGTAAGTTTATTATTTAGCGTAACGTTGTACCGCGTATTATCGCACGACCTAGAACAGTCATATAAACGCACAGTTAATATAGTTGATGGTATGGGAATTTTTGGAGTACGCCCCGACCCGCGTCAGCGCCTAGCATTTGAACAAGACAGGCGCTACGAGCGTGATGCAAGCAAGCGCCGGATAGTTAACGAACTTTTGTTTATTAACTTAGGCATTCTAGTGTTTGGGGGCGGCCTTTGTTATGTGCTTGCCCGCCGTACGCTTCGCCCCATAGAAGAAGCGCATGATTCGCTGCAGCGCTTTACATCAGACGCAAGCCACGAGTTACGCACACCACTTACTACCATGCGAACAGAAATTGAAGTTGCACTAATGAACGATAAAATGACATTGCAAGGTGCCAGGCAACTATTAGCTAGTAACTTAGAAGAAGTGGACAGGCTAACCCATCTATCCGAACGACTTTTGCTATTGGCCCGCCTAGACGAGACAGAACTACCTATGCAACAGGTTGGGCTAGATAGCGTGTTGCAAAGTGCCGTGCAAACAACTCAAAGTAGATTTGATGCCAAAAAACAAACCCTGCAGTATGCCCCAAATAAAAGTAAGTCTTTTAACGTAATGGCCGATACGGCTTCATTGGCCGAACTGTTTGTGTTGCTGCTAGATAACTCATCAAAATATTCCGATAAAAACACCCTTATTAAGATTAAAACAGATAAAAAAGGTGATGCCGCTATGGTGCATGTGATCGACCAAGGTAGTGGTATTGCGGCTTCAGATCTATCGCACATTTTTGATAGATTTTACCGGGCAGATAGCTCGCGCACGGGCGGCGAACCACACGGTTACGGCTTAGGCCTGCCACTTGCTAAAAAGATTGCCAGCTTACACCGCGGCGACATTGCTGTAAGTAGCAAACGGGGCAAGGGCAGCACTTTCACCGTTACTTTGCCGCGGGCAGGCTAGTGCTATAATAGGCGTAGCCTATGCGCGGGGTTTTAAAACCACTACGCAAGACTTATATTCAATAGCCGGTTAATTCCCGCCTATTCAAAAAATCCATTATCGTTTTCGGGGTACACGTATACCGAACTTACTACTGTAAAAATGTTTCAGGGGATTTTTTGATATGCGTGATAGTTTAAACGAACCGGTATCGGTGGTGATGTACTACAGTGCTACTAGCAGGCATGTGCAGCCATACCAACTGCATTGGCAGGGGCAAATATACAAACTAGGTAAAGTAGATTTTTGGCATAAAACCAAAGCTGGTGATGTGTTAATTCACCATTTTAGTATTGGTGATGTGGGCAGTACGGCCTATTTTAAATTAGCCTTAGATACCGCCAGCTTGCACTGGACCCTAGAAGAATACATGACCGCCGACCAACTAGAGGTAACCTACGAGCGGCATGAAGCTTAACATTAACACGGCAACCCCAACTGTTATGCACATTGACCTCAACAGCTGTTTTGCAATTATAGAACAACAAGCAAATAGGCTGTTGCGCGGCAGGCCGGTTGGGGTGGCTGCGTATGATACGCCGCGTGGTTTTGTAGTAGCTGCCAGCTACCAGGCTAAGGCAAAAGGCGTAAAACTTGGCGTAAACGTGGCACAGGCCAGGGAACTATGCCCGGGCATTATTATTATGACTCCCGACCCAAGTAAATACCGCGAGGCACATAAACGCTTTAAGCAAGTATTGCTTAACTACACCGACGATGTAACCCCAAAATCTATAGACGAATTTGTAGTTCACCTAGAAAACTCGCCTGTATACAAACAGGGTATGGCCGCCGAAGCCATGGGGTACGAGATTAAAGAAAAGATTTACGAAAGCTTGGGCGAAGCTGTAACAGTAAACGTAGGTATTGGCCCTAACCGCTTTTTAGCAAAATTAGCAGCAGGCCTAAACAAACCAAATGGGCTCGATAGTATAACGCACGAAAACCTTCGTGCAGTGTATAAAGAGCTAGATTTGTTAGATTTGCCCGGCATCAATACTAGGTACAAGCGCCGCCTGCAGGCATTTGGCATTATGACACCCCTACAATTTTTGGATGCCGACGAGCAGTTTTTGCGTAAGCGAGTTTTTAAAAGTATTGTTGGCCAGCACTGGTATTTGCGCTTGCGCGGCCACGAACCAGATAGGCGTGAATTTAGCCGCAAAACTATTGGCCACCAACATGCTATTAGTAATAAAACGTCCGATCCTGAAGAGCTTGAACGTATTTTAATGAAGCTGTGCGAAAAAGCTGGTAGGCGCCTACGTACGAATAACCTGTACGGGGGTGGTATTAGCCTTTGGTTGGGCTTTGCAAGGCTATATGGCCCGTGGAATATGATTAGTGATGGTGCAGACCAAGCTAGGCCCGGCTGGCACCACGGTGAAAAGGTTGCGGCGCGGTTATATGCCACACACGATATATATGCCCACGCTAAGCGCTTGCTGCAATCCGCAAAAGTTGTAGAACCGGTACGGCTAATGTCGGTTACTGTTTTTGATTTGCACGGGCTGGACCCCGAGCAATTAGATTTGTTTGGGTCGGAACGTGGCTATTTGGCAGCCCGACGCATAAGTGATGCGCTCGATGCAGTAAATAACCGTTACGGCGAATACGCAGTAACTCCCGCAAATATGATGGCTATGAACAAAGTGGTTTTAGACCGGATTGCGTTCGGTAATGTACGCGATATGGACTAGGCCAGGTTGCTATACTATGACTATGACAACCGTTGGCAACGAACAATTCGACGCCATGATAACAAAGGCGATGGATGAATTACCGCAGCAGTACATTGCAGGGCTAAATAACGTAGTTATAGTTTACGAAGACGAACCAACTACCGAACAGCGCCGTAGGCAAAACTTGCAGGCTTGGCAAACATTGTTTGGCTTGTACGAGGGTATTCCGCTAATCCGCCGTGGTAGTGGCTATAATATGGTGCTGCCTGACAAAATTACTTTATTTAAATTACCGCTGCAAAGTGCCAGTAACAGCGTAGCTGATTTACAAGAACATATTAAACGCACCCTGTGGCACGAAATCGCCCATTACTATGGGTTAGGCCACGACCGCATTCACGAACTAGAGGATAAGTCTAAAACAAATCTAAATCGCTAATCTCTAGTGGTAAAAACCCGTTAGCCGGCTTAAAGTTAGGCTGCCAATCGTAACCCTTACCGTAACCTAACTTTTTCATGAGGTTGGTCGGCGCATTACGCAGGTGCAAGGGTACTGGCAGATTACCGTTCTGCGCAGCTGCAGATTTAGCCGCATTCATGGCATTTGTAACTGCCCGTGACTTTTGCGCACCTGCTAGTACAGTTGCGCAGTGATATAGGTTATATTCGCATTCTGGCATACCTATTCGTTCTACAGCCAAAAACGTGCTTACCGCAATATTAAGCGCTGGGCTGGCGGCTATACCAATATCTTCGCTGGCAAATACAACCATGCGCCGTGCCAAAAACTTTGGGTCTTCGCCGCCGGCTAAAATGCGTGCCATATAATACAGTGCTGCGTTAACATCGCTACCGCGCAAGCTTTTTATAAAGGCGCTAATTAGATCGTAGTGCTGTTCGCCGTTTTTGTCGTAACCAATTATTGGCTTTTGGGCTGCACCCGCTATAATTTTACTATCTATTTTGCCGTGTGTAAGTTGGGTAGCTAGTTCCAAAATACCCAGCGCACGTCTAGCATCGCCGTCGGCAAGTTTTGCTATGGTTTTAATGCTATCTATCGGTAGGCGCGCCACAGGCATAGCCAGTCTTTTGCGGGCGTTTACTAAAATTGCTTCTATATCTTGGGCTGATAACTTTTGCAGTACGACGACACGCATACGTGACAGTAGTGGGCCTATAACTTCAAAACTTGGGTTTTCGGTGGTGGCGCCTATTAGCGTTAGTATGCCGTTTTCAACAAAGGGTAAAAATGCATCCTGCTGAGCTTTATTAAAACGGTGTATTTCGTCTACAAATAATACAGTTACTTGGGCTAAACGGTGGTTTTGCTTGGCGTGTTCTATTACCTTGCGTACATCTGCTAGGCCGGATGTTACTGCCGATAGTTCTACAAAATCTGCACCAGAATTTTGGGCTAAAATACGTGCCAGTGTTGTTTTACCAGTACCAGCAGGGCCCCATAGTATAAGCGACACAATTTGTTTTTTTGCATATAGGTTTGCTAGCAATCCATTTTGTTTAAGCAAAGCCGCATGGCCTACCATATCTTTTAGTGTTTTAGGCCGCATTTGTTCAGCTAATGGTGTAAGTGACATGTATCTAGTATACGACTAATGGCTGCAGGTTTTACATATGCCCAATATTTCTAACTGGTGGCTAATAGGCTTAAAACCATATGTAACAGCAAGCTGGGCTATATCATTTTCTATATGTGAATCACCTTGTATATCTACAACCTTGCCGCACATTTGGCAGCTAATGTGGTGGTGATGGTCATGGAATGCATCTGTTAGCTCTATTTTATATTTCCAGCCACTGTGTAGGCGCTGCACTATGTTAAGCGATTCAAACAAGTCAATTGTGCGGTAAACACTTGCCCTATCGATATGGCCAATAAGTTTATGAACTATGTCGGACATTTGCATAGGGTCTTGGTGTAATAGTGCATCAAAAACAAGCTTGCGGGGCACCGTTGTGCTGTAACCTGCTAATTTTAATTGTTGGCTAAGTTGCTGATGCGTATCTGTCATTTGTTGCAAATTATATCAATATTGCGACAAAATTGCAATAATGAAGAGGGATGACTATGATTATGTATAGAAAGGTACATTTATGGCAACATATTGGCACGTTATATTTTTTTCACTAATCGGTGGAGTTATTTCACTAATCGGTGGAGTTTTATTGTTAAGTAGGCAAAAATATGCACAAACATTAGCAAAGTACGCGACTCCGTTTGCAGCCGGCGCACTGTTAGCGGCTGTATTTTTAGATTTATTAACAGATGGCCTAGAAGAATCTAGCACAGAAACCGTAATGTGGTCGGTTTTGATAGGTGTTGCACTATTTTTTATGCTAGAAAGATTTTTGCGCTGGTTTCACCATCACCATGAGCACGAGAATGATACAAAAGATCACCGAGTGGGCATGATTATTATAGGCGACACCCTGCACAATGCCCTAGATGGCATTGCTATTGCAGCTAGCTTTTTAATAAGTGTCCCTACTGGTATTGTCACGACCATGGCCGTGGCTGCACACGAAATCCCACAAGAAATTGGTGATTTTGGCTTGCTATTATCTAGGGGTCTTAGCCGTAAAAAGGTATTGTTAGTAAACCTTATGAGTGCTGTAGCTACCGTTGTAATGGCCGTTATAACGTTCGCACTAGGTAGTGCAGAAAAGCTGCCGTTAGGTATGTTGATTGGTGTTAGTGCTGGCTTTTTACTATATATAGCAATGAGTGACCTTATACCGAGTATTCATGAAGAATCATCGCATAAAAAGCTATTTGATCTACGACCTGTTCTGTTTTTACTAGGCATTGCTACTGTGGCTATAGCCATACAGTTGGCCCATAATTATATTGATGCTTAGTCACTGCGTAAAATGCAGCTGCTTTAAGCTATAATACAAACATGCAAGTGCTTATAGTGGTGTTATTACTAATTAACTTTGCCGTTGTGCTGTATTTTATGCGTGCTAAAAAACCGGCTCAGGACACACAGTCGCAACTGATGTTAAAAGCAGATATTGCCGCCATGAGTGCCCAGGTAGAAAAGCTGCAAGAAAAGCTATCGGGTCAGCTAGATATTAAACTAGATAAAAACCAAGAAAGCATGAGTAGGCAGCTGGCTGCTAGCGCTAAGCTTGTTAGTGATGTAACAGAGCGTTTAACTAAACTAGACGAAACAAATAAGCGCGTAGTTGATGTGGCCGACGAGCTCAAAAGCCTACAAAATGTACTACAAAACCCCAAACAGCGCGGCGTGTTGGGCGAATTTTACCTAGAACAGATATTACAAAACTTACTACCTGCAAGTTCTTACGAGCTACAATACAAACTTAGTGAAGGCACAATTGTTGATGCAGTTATAAAATTAGACGGCATGTTACTACCTATTGACAGCAAATTTAGCCTAGAAAACTACAACCGCATAATAGAAGCATCAAACGAAGATAAACCAGCCCTAGAAAAGATTTTTAAAGAAGATTTAAAAAGACGTATAGACGAAACTGCAAAATATATTCAACCAAAAAAGGGCACGCTTGACCAAGCTTTAATGTTTATACCAAGCGAGGCAATTTACTATGACTTGCTTGCAAATAAGGTTGGCCTTGGTGGGGTTAGTGGCCGTGATTTAATGCAATATGCAGCCGTAGACAAGCGTGTAACTATTGTTGGCCCAAGCACGCTCAGCGCCATGTTACAAGTAATAGTTCAGGGTATGCGCAGCCTAGAAATCCAAAAAGATACTGAAGTTATTCGTAAAAATGTAGAACAGCTAACCAAACACTTGGGCGCCTACGATGTATATTTTAAAAAGGTCGGTAATAGCTTGGGTGCAACAGTTGGCCATTACAACAACGCCTACAAAGAACTTGGCAAAATAGATAAAGATATAGTTAAAATTGCCGGCGGTGAGCATTCCGTAGAAGTAACTTTGCTTGACAAGCCTCACGCTGACGAGTAGTTTAGCCGTTTATCAAATCAATGACTAGAGCAGCCGTCCAGCTAAAGTTTTTGGCGCCTGCTGGAGCGCCTGTTTTGGCTGAAAAATATTCATATGGCCCATTTGCAGTAACTAGCTCGATTGTTTTATGGGCAATACTTTGGGCAAGATCTGCCTGGCCGGTGCGCATTAAACCATCAATAACAAGCCAGTTAGTGTTTACCCAGGTGGGGCCCTGCCAATATTTAAGTTCGTTATACCAACTATAGCTAACAGGTACGCTAGGAAACGGGAAGTTAGTCCCAAAATTATCTGGGCTTTTTATAAGCCTTAGCAAACTAGCTTGCTGGGCTTCGTCGGCAACTCCTGCATACAGCGGCATTAGCGTGGCTATGCTGGGTTCTTTAATAAGTTTATGGGTTACAAAATTACGGCTATAAAATTGGCCGCTGTAAGCATCCCATAACTTTTCGGTTACTGCGTGCTTGCCAAGCTTGGCACGGTCGTTTAGTAAATCTGGCACATCATGCCCAATAGTTTTGGCAATGCTGCGCAAATGGTCATGTGCCCGTAGCAAAATACAGTTAAAAGTTAAATCTTGCACCACAAAGTGGCTGCGGGTAAGAATGGCATCAATATCCCAATTTTTACGCTTTAAGCGCCGCACAACATCGTAATATAACAAAGCCTCTATGTTACTGATGCGTTGGCCTGGTGGTATACGTGATGTATCGCGCCTAAATACGTTCACAAGCCTATCGGCGCTGGTTTTTTTAACTATACCTACCCACCAAGGCGTATGGTGTTGTTGTAGCTGATTCATCCAGGGCGGGGTGTTGTCTAGGCCGCATTCCCAAGGGTGTATTAGCAGCACTAAGCCTTCTTCGTGGGGGTCACGTTCGCGGTATAACCACTCGTGATAAGCAACTAATGCTGGGTACACTGTTTGGTACCACTGGCGCCTTTCAACTTTAGGTAGTTTTTTGCCAATGCTTACAATAGCTTCGGCCAGCATTGGCGGCTGGGTTATGCCACTAGTTGCAATACCATCTGGCGCGAATGGGCTTCGCCAACTCTGCCACATATTACGGTCACGCTTGTGTTGATCGCCGTCAGCAAAAATCATGTTAGGTATCATGCCGTTTGCCCATTGGCCGCGCAGTAAACTTAAGATTTCTTTTTTTGCGCGTTCTACATCGTATTGGGCTAAGCCAATAGCAACAAAACAGCTATCCCACAGCCATTGGTGCGGGTACAGGCCTTCGGCGGGCACCGTGTAGTCGCCGCGCTGGTTATCAGAAAGCACTTTTTTGCAGGCGTCTATTACTGATTGCTTTTCTGCATGTTCCATTTAAGCTTAAGTATAGCAAGTATAAGATATATTTTATCTAAAATTGGTGAAATTTAGGGCAAAGTCAAAATCTGTATTTTGGAGTAGATGCATGGCGGCTTGTAGCTCGTCTTTTTTGGCACTGCTTATTCGAACTTCTTGACCCTGGATCTGAGTTTTAACCTTGGGCAGCTGATCACGCATTAGAGTAGTAATTTTTTTAGCCTTTGTTTGGTCTAATCCCTGTAAAAATGGCACTTCTTTGGTGGTCTGAAAATTATTGGTATGTGTTTGTGCCGAAGTATCTAGTACTTTTTGGCTAATGCTGCGTGCTGCCAGCTTTTTACGTACAATATCTATAATGCTATCTATTTGCATGTCGCTGTTGCCAGTAATTTTTAGGCCTGTTTTGTCGCCTAGCCATTCTAGCTTTGCGGGTGTACCTTTAAAGTCATAGCGGTTATCGATTTCGCGTCCCGATTGGTCGAAGGCGTTGTTCATTTCGGCCTTGTCAAAATCTGATGCAACGTCAAAACTGTATGTATCTGCCATGTGTTTAGTGTAACAGGCTAATAAACAAAGGTACCAAAAAAGCCATTTTTAGCGTACAATTTTAGCTATATGGGATACACAAACGAACAGATTCAAAACGTGTCAGATACGCTTATGCCAAAAGCACAGCAGGGAGACAATGCCGTACTGCGTAGCGCCGAGCTAAAATCGTTGTTTGATCAACTTAAAACCTTACCTGCAGAACAAAAGTCAGATTTTGGTCAACAGGTAAATCAACTACGCGTAGCCTTGCAACAGGCGTTAGATTCAAAAGCAGCACCCAAAGACGAGCGTGCAGCCATAGATGTGACAGCGCCGTGGGACGTAAACTTAAATGCCAGCCAGCGCCCGGCACTATTTAGCGCTGATAAGGGTACTGCACACCCGATTATGACCGAGATTGACAATATATTAGATATTTATTACCGCATGGGTTTCACCGCTATAGAATCCCGCCAAATCGACGATGATTACCATATGTTTGGATCGTTGAACTTCCCGGACGGCCACCCAGCCCGCGACGATTACGATACGTTTATGACAGACGAAGGTTACATTGCACCTGCGCACACTAGTACTATGCAAAACCGAGTTTTAAAACAGTATAGTGAAAACCTTGCTAAAGGCGAGCCAATCGCTGTTGTCATACCTGGGCGCGTTTTTAGAAACGAAGATATAGATGTAACCCACGAGCATACTTTTTATCAGCTTGAAGGAGTTTACGTTGGTAAAGGTATAAATGTAGGTAACTTAGTTGCTGTTCTAAAAACATTTATGAGCGAATATTTTGGGCAAGAACTAAAAGCTAAAATTCAGCCATTTTATTTTCCGTTTACTGAACCAAGTTTTGAATTTGCGATAGAACGCCCAGAGGTTTTGCGCAAAGGCAATACCGAAGCCGACATGTGGCTAGAACTTTTAGGCTGCGGAATGATTCACCCAAATGTACTTAAGGCTGCCGGCATAGACAGCAATATATACACAGGTTTTGCCTGGGGCGGCGGCATTGAAAGGTTAGTATTAATGAAGTACGGCATCGAAGATATAAGGCATTTTGAAGCAGGAAAATTAGAATTTTTGAGGCAATTTTAATGAAAGTATCACTAAACTGGGCACAAAGTGTTAGCAATGTTGACCTAAAATCTATCCCTAAAGACGAGCTATTACAAAAAATAGGTGCACAGCTATGTGCAATTGAAGAAGTGATTGAATGGGGTCCACGCTACAACGGCATAGTAGTTGTAAAAGTTATAAGCTGCGACCCACATCCTAATGCCGACAAATTACATATATGCCGAATTGATGACGGCCGTGTGGTTGAGGGCATGGAGCGGGATGACGACGGTTATGTTCAGGTTGTATGCGGTGCTCCAAACGTGCATGCTGGTATGTTGGCCGTTTGGTTGCCGCCTAAAACCACCGTGCCTTCCAGTTTAGATAAAGATCCGCTTGTATTGGGTGCCCGTGAATTACGCGGAGTTGTAAGTAACGGTATGCTAGCCAGTCCTGCAGAACTGGGAATTAGTGATGATGCAGGTGGTATTTTAGAAGTAATTGCTGCAGATGTCGGCGAAGAACTGGCCAAGCCTGGCACGCCTTTTAAGCAGCTTTATGGCATGGACGATTTGGTTATTGACTGCGAAAATAAGATGTTTACGCACCGCCCAGATTGTTTTGGTATTTTAGGTATCGCCCGTGAGCTAGCAGGTATAACAGGCCAAAAGTTTAAAAGCCCAGATTGGTATTTGCAAGACCCCGTTTTCAAGAACAGCTCTGATTTGCCACTAAACATAAAAGTATCGTCAGATCTGGTTCAGCGCTTTATGGCTGTAGCAATGGACAATATGCGTATAGAGCCAAGCCCAATGCATATACAGACTGCTCTTACTAGGGTAGGTATCCGCCCAATTAATAACGTAGTAGATATAACCAATTGGCTAATGCATCTTACCGGGCAACCGCTGCATGCATATGATTACGACAAACTTAAAGCGCTAAGTGGTGACACGCCTACTTTAGAAGCACGCCTAGCCGTAAAAGATGAATCAGTGAAAATACTTAGCGGCAAACTGGTAGCGTTGCATGACAAAACCATCGTGATTGCATCCGACAAACAGCCAGTTGCTATTGCCGGTGTTATGGGTGGTTTAGATACTGAAGTTGATGCAAATACAAAATCGATTGTTATTGAAGTTGCTAGTTTTGATATGTACAGCGTGCGCCGTGCAAGTATGCGTTACGGTATTTTTACAGATGCTGTAACACGTTTCAACAAGGGCCAAAGCCCACTGCAAAATGACCGCGTGATGGCTAAAGCAATACAAATGATGCATGATTTAGCTGGTGCAACCCAGGCAAGTAATGTATTTGATATTAAATCCAAAGATGTAGGGCAAATGCCCTTAGTAGAAGCCAAAATCGATTTTATCAATACTAGGCTTGGCAGCCAGCTTACTACCGATCAGGCTATTGCCCTAATGGCGAATGTAGAATGCGGCCTTGTTGTTGGCCGGGCCCAAGAAACACGCAGTTACTTGCAGGGTGTTGGTAATATAGACGAAAAAATTGAACGCATTGGTGTAAAAATAGTCGAAAAATCAAGTGATGGGCACTACAAACTTCTAATACCAGAAGGAACAGAACAGGATTATGAAAAGCTGGTAGCCTGGGAGATTAAACCAGGTTTCTGGTGCGAATATATTGGTGCAAAAAACGCATTTTTATTTAAAGATAGGGACACAAAAGTAACTCGTTACGATGTAAACAACGATACCGAACATGAAATAGTAGAAATGTGCAGAGCCTTTAGTAACGATTATTTTACAAGCCTTGATTCACTACTAATGCTAAACAGTTGGTACAAGCCACTGTTGCCACTTAAAAAATCAGATCACAACGTAGAACAAATAGATGATACTACCATAGCTATAACTCCCCCTTTTTGGCGCCGCGATCTTGAACACCCCGAAGATTTAGTAGAAGAAATTGGGCGCTTATATGGCTTTGATAAGTTGCCAATTAACTTACCAACCCGCTCTGCAAAACCAACTCCTAAAAATGCACATATGCAACTATTAGCGCAAATGCGAACTGCACTTAAAGCTGCTGGTGCCAATGAACTTCTAACCTACAGTTTTGTACACGAACGTTTGCTATACGCAGTTGGACAAAACAAAGATTTGGCATTCCACGTTCGTAATGCCCTTAGCCCTGATTTGCAGTATTACCGCATGAGCCTTACGCCTAGTTTACTAGAAAAGGTACATCCAAATATTAAAGCTGGTTTTGATAGCTTTGCTATGTATGAATTTGGCAGAGCACACAATAAAGTACACCCGGTTGAGACGGGCGAAGTACCAGAAGAATATAACATGCTAGCTTTTGTTATTGCCGGCGCCAAACAACCAAAGCAAACAAGCGCTTACTATACAGCCAAAACATACCTAGATTACTTAGGTAAATCATTAGGCCTACAGTTTGTTTACACGCCAGTTACAGATATGCCAGATTTTCCGGTTACAAAACCGTTTGACCAAAACCGTAGTGCCTTTGTTACTATTGCTAATACTAAAAAAATGCTAGGCATTATGGGTGAATACCGCTACGAGGTACTGCAGTCATTAAAATTGCCACTTTTTAGCGCTGGTTTCGAGATTAGTACAAAAGACATATTAGAAGCCGCAGCAGAAAGCAAAAAAAAGTACGTTGCTGTAAATAAGTTCCCGTCTACTAACCAAGACATTACGCTGCAGGTACCAATGCGCGTAACGCATAGTATGCTGACTGAAACTATAAATAAGGTTGTAGCGCTTTTGCAGCAAGAACATGGTTATATGGTTAAAGTTACACCGGGTGACATATTTGTACCCCAAGATTCCGATAAGCAGCGCGTAAGCTACACAGTTACTCTGTCGCACCCATCTAAAACGCTTACTACAGACGAAGTTAATAAAGCCCTAGATTTAATATCGCGACACGCTGTAACCGACCACTCAGCCGAGAGGATATAGTATTACGCGCGTGCTAAAACATACAATGCAGCTAGTTGTTGCCGTATTAGTAGTAGGTTTTTTAAGATTAGGGGTTGTGTATGCCGGCGTTAACGATTTTGTTATTAACAACTTCGACGCCAAGTATACGCTAAGTAATGTTGATATGCAGGGTAGCCTTACAGTAACCGAGACTATAGATATTACATTCAGCGATAACAACCATGGTATTTTTAGGGCAATCCCAAACAGCTATAAAGATAACTCGCTTGATATTCGTAATATTACTGTTAGTAGCCAAACAGGGGCGCCACCGCAATTTACACAGAGCACATCAAACGACAACATAGTACTTAAAATTGGCGACCCAAACCGTATGGTCACTGGCAAGCAAAACTACACTATCAGCTACACGCTTAGCAATGTAATAGCTTTTTATGATAATTATGACGAGTTTTACTGGGATATAAATGGTACCGAATGGTTGCAGCAGGCAGAAAAAGTAAGCATGACACTTACATATCCAGAAGGCGCAAAAGTGTCGTCTACAAATATCCCAGTATGTTTTACAGGTGCATACGGCGGTACCGAAAAATATTGCTCAATTAGTTTAGACAGCCCCGGCCTTGTTACTGCCAAAACAACAGCACGCTTAAGCGCAGGCCAAACCATGTCGGTAGTTGTAGGGTTTGAAAAAGGTTATTTTACACCAGTATCCGCCAAAGAAAAGTTGGCCAACCTAAGTTTAATACTTGCTGAAACATTCGGAATACCACTAGTTCTTGGAACGTTTGCATTTAGGCGTTGGCGTACACACGGCCGCGACCCTAAGGGCGGGGGTATCATAGTTGCGCAGTACGACTCCCCCAAAGATTTGTTGGCTGCAGAGGTTGGAGCAATAGTTGATTTTAAAGTAGACCAAAAAGATATTACAGCTACAATTGTAGACCTAGCTATAAAGGGATACATAACTATAATAGAAAAAACCGTAGACAGAAAAATTTTTAAAGATACAACAAACTACAGTTTTGAGCTTAAAAAGCTAGATACAGGCCAACTACAACAATACGAAAAAACCTTGCTAGAAGGCCTATTTAAAGATACTAATTTAGCTATTGGCAGCATTGTAGAACTAACAAGTTTGAAAAGCGATTATTACACAACTATAGATTCGGCAAAAGAAACTTTAAAACATAGGCTAATAGCAGATGGTTATTTTAAGGGCGACCCAGCAAAGGCTGGCTTGATATTGTGGATTATTGTAGGTATATCGTTTGCTTTGCTAATAATTCTTGCTGCAACGTTAGGCGTAGGCATTGTGCTTGGGCTGATCGTATCGTTGCCTATTGTAGCTGCCTTTGCATTTGCTATGCCTGCCCGCACACTTGCTGGCGTGCAAGCTAAAGAACATGCCCTAGGACTAAAACTTTATTTGCAGGTCGTAGAAAAAGACCGCATCGTAGCAATGCAAAGCCCTAACGCACCTTTAGCTGCTAATGCCAATCAACCTGTGCGCACAGTAGAATTGTTCGAAAAATTATTGCCTTATGCTATTGTGTTCGGCGTAGAAAAGCAGTGGGCAGATGAGTTCAAAGACATTTATAAGCAACCCCCGGGTTGGTACGGCGGCAACCTAAATACGTTCAGCACAATTTACTTAGCAAGCGTAATCGGCGGGGCCTTAAGCACAGGCATGGCTACGGCATTCGCCGCGCCCTCAAGTTCTGGCAGTAGCGGCTTTGGCGGCGGCTTTAGTGGCGGCGGCGGAGGCGGCGGAGGGGGCGGCGGCTGGTAAAAATACCGTTTTGTAGCGTTGTCGATGTGTAACTTCGCATGCTAAGCTTTAAGTAATACATGCAGCATATAATTCGTATACTAAAAACAGGCCACGAGCTGTGGCGTAGTTACCTAGCCATCGCCCTTCTTACGACGCTACTATCTTTTAGTACAATTTTAGTACCACTGCTAAGTGGTTTGGCTATCGACGAGATGCGAAAGGGCACCGGAGCTAATATTAAATATGCTGTTTTTTTGGCTATAGGTATATTTTTACTAGATTTAATGCAAACCGTAATTAGTAACATTAACGGCTACATAGGCGACCAAGTTTCTGCAAAACTACAAAATATATTAAGTAAAAATTATTATATCCACTTGCTTTCATTGCCACAAACATACTTCGATAATGAACTCTCAGGTAAAATAATTAATCGTCTTAACAGATCAATTACACAGCTCACAAACTTCATAAATATGATGAGCAATAACTTTTTGCAATTCATTTTTAGTACTGTATTTAGCCTTATAATCGTTGCCTTTTATAGCTGGCAAGTAGCGTTAATGTTGTTTACTTTGTACCCAATTTTCACCTGGATGACTATTAAAAGCAGCAGCAAGTGGCAAGTTTGGCAAAAGCAAAAAAATGAACAACTTGATATTGCGAGCGGCCGTTTTGCTGAATCTATATCCCAAGTTAAAGTTGTAAAAAGTTTTAGGCAAGAAAAACGTGAACTTAGTTATTTTAATAAACATATGAGTAATGTAGTTGGAATTAATAAACCACAATCTGCATATTGGCACATACAAGACGTACGCCGCCGCTTAATACTTAATGTGATATTTTTTGGCGTGTACTTGTTTATTTTTGTTCAAGGTGCCAAGGGTGCATTTACACCGGGACAAGCAGTCGCTTTAATCTTATATGCCATGAATATTCGAATACCAATATTTACTATTAGCTTTTTAGTAGAAAACACACAGAAGGCTGTTTCCGATAGCCGTGATTACTTTGAGGTTATGAGTATAAAGCCAGATATACAGGATTCTGCAGATGCTAAAGAACTAAAAGTAAAAGACGGATCTATACAGTTTAATAATGTTACGTTTGGTTATGATAAAAACCGCGTGGTAATTAAAGATGTCTCTTTTGTTATTAAGCCTAATACTAAAGTTGCACTTGTTGGCGAATCAGGTGAGGGTAAAACTACTCTTACTAATCTTATGCTAAGGTTTTACGAGCCCCAAAACGGAACTATATCGATAGACGACCAAGATGTAGCAAGAGTAACCCAGGCTAGTTTGCGCCATAATGTAGGTGTGGTTTTTCAGGAACCAGCTTTGTTTAGTGGTTCAATCCGCGAAAATATTGCCTATTCTAAACACCAAGCAACTGATTCAGAAGTTATGGCAGCTGCAAAATCTGCTAACGCACACGAATTTATTGAAAAGTTAGAAAACGGCTACGATACCCAAATTGGCGAGCGTGGACTTAAGCTTAGCGGTGGCCAAAAGCAGCGTATAGCCATTGCTAGGGCGTTGCTTAAAGATGCGCCTATTTTAGTATTAGACGAGGCTACAAGTAGCCTAGATAGCAAAAGTGAATCGATGGTACAACAAGCCCTTGAGACACTCATGAAAAACCGTACAACAATAATTATTGCCCACCGTTTAAGTACAATTGCTAATGTTGACCAAATAGTAACATTGCGCGGTGGGTCGGTAGACGAAGTTGGTTCGCCGGCACAACTAGAAAAATCTGGCGGCATATATGCTCAGCTTCTTAAACTACAAAACAGCAAAACGGATAGTAATAAAAAGAAATTACAAAAGTACGATATAGATTCTTAAAGAAGAACCTTTTGCGCAAGTTTGGTATACTAAAATTAAGATTAACGGGTGGCTTTAAGCAGGTACAATATTATGAGCACACCCAAGAACAAAGATGCGTCACTAAATGTATTACAAAGAGTGGGGTTGTTTTTTCATGACCACCGCGAGACAACGATAGTATTTTGGCTTTCGATTGTTGTATTTGGCCTTCTTAGCTATACGACATTTATGCAACGCCAAGGCTTCCCAAATGTTGATGTACCTGTAAGTGTAGTCAGTGGCACATATTTTGTAAATGATGCTGCACAAGTAGACAGTCAAATAGCAAAGCCACTAGCAAACGAACTTTTAAAGTTGCCTCAAGTTAAATCTGTCACTACTCAAGCTGGCGCGAATTTTTATAGCACTGTAATTGGGTTTAATAGTGGTGTAAGTTCTGCTAACGGTAATGCATTAGTAGAATCTACTATTACTCAAAAACAATTATTGCCAAAATCGGCTACATCGGCATTTAAGGCACTAGATGCTGGTCGCTTTGCAGAACAATCAGACATGTTAATTAGTATTAGCACTGATAATTTTACAGACGTGCAGACCCTGCAGGCAGACGCCGCGCGTGTTGCAGGCCAATTTGCCGCTATTGACGGCGTTAAAAAGGCTGTTGTGCTAAAACAGGTAGAAACAGGTACCGATCCAGTAACAGGCATACCTAAACAACAAGTAACAAGCTTTGATAGCATAGCAATTCGCGATGGCAGTGGTGCAATTATATTTAGGCCATCTGTAATTGTTGGTGTTCAAGCGCAGGCATCTATGGATGCGTTAAAATTGCATGACGCCGTTACTAACAAAATTGATTTACTTAGCCAACAACAAGATTTTAGCAATCTACACTTAACAATATCTGCCGATTTTGCCGAAGGTATACGTGGTCAAATTAGCAGTCTGCAACAAAGTTTATTAGAAGGCTTAGTGGTGGTTATATTTGTAAGCTGCCTACTTATATCTGTACGTTCTGGTATTGTAACGGCGCTTAGTATGGTAACGGTAATACTAGCCACTATTGGCCTACTTTACGGTTTAGGTATCACGCTAAACACAATTACGCTATTTGCACTTATTTTAAGCCTGGGACTAATAGTCGATGACACAACTATTATGGTAGAGGCAATAGATGCGGGGCAATACGAATTTAAGTCGCGGCGACACATTGTAGCTATGGCAATTAAGCGCGTCGCTAGGGCTAGTTTTGCCGGCACAATAATAACAATGCTCGCTTTTGCGCCAATGCTATTTGTAAGCGGCATATTAGGTGAATTTATACGTGTATTACCAATAACTATTATTATTGCGCTAACGGTATCGCTGATTGTTTCACTAACATTAGTACCATTTTTGGCCCGCGTTATTGTTGATTCTAAAAGGCGACATAAGCAACAAGTTGTTGCTAGGTTACAAAAGCGAACATCAGATGCGCTTGCAAGACACGTTCTAGCAAGCAGCAAATCTACCAAAAAACGCTTAATCTACGGAGGCGGGTCACTGTTAGTGGCCCTAATACTAACGCTAGCAAGCTTCCCATTATTTTTGCAGCTAAAGTTTGATATATTCCCAAGCACTAAAGATAGCAACGCTTTAGCTGTGCGAATTGTATACCCAGATGCAACAACTCTTACGCAGGCACAAGACATTGCAAATAGTGCAAACTATATTATTGGTGACACACTTGGCAAAAATATGCAGCTGTTAACGTATCAAAATACTGGCAGCACAGTTGGTGCTACAGTAACAGTTACTTTAGTGCCTTTTAAATCCCGCGATACAACATCTCAGCAAATGTTAGTGCAGCTATCAACAGCCTTCCAAGGTTTTGAGGGAGCAAAAATATCGCTGTCGCAGGTAGATGCAGGCCCCCCAAAAGACGATTACCCATTTGGAGTACAAATATTTGGCGACAATACTATTCAAACCTTGGCACTAGCTAAAGACATGCAAAGCTTTTTGCAAGATAATACCGTTATACGAGTTGACGGCAGTACTTCTAAAATTGTACGTTCCAATATTTCGCCTAGCAGTGTAGTAAAACGCATCGACGGTAAGCAATATGTACAGATAAGTGCTGGATTTTATGATAACGATGTATCTGCGCTGGTTGTAGCCGGTAAAAAGCTGGTAAATAATACATATACCGCCGAAAAACTTTCAACATTTGGTTTATCACAAAAAGATATTGCGTTTGATTTTGGGTCTGAGTCTAATAACCAAGATTCGTTTAAATCTATGCTGTATGCGTTCCCGATTTTGCTGCTCGCAATGTATATATTGCTTGTTTTGCAGTTTAGGTCATTTTTGCAGCCGCTACTTATTTTTAGCGCTATACCCTTTAGTTTCTTTGGTGTTGCGTTGGGCTTAAAAATTACTAATAATCCACTAAGCTTTTTTGTACTAGTTGGCTTTTTTGCCCTGATTGGTATTGCGGTCAACAATACTATACTGCTGACAGATTATGCCAACCAAGCCAAACAACAAGGAATGGGCAAATACGATGCAGTTGCGCTAGCCCTGCGTACCCGCTTTAGGCCTTTGGTAGCTACTAGTCTAACCAGTATTGTAGCCCTTATACCATTAGCTTTAACCGATCCTTTTTGGCAATCTTTGGCTGTAACCCTAATATTTGGCCTCTTATCTAGCACTTTGCTTGTTATTATAGCTTTCCCGTACTACTACTTAGTGGGCGAATGGATACGTGATTTAAGTAAACGCGGCTGGCACAGGCAGCTACCCAGGGGTGTACAAATTGTCTTTGATGTATTGACGGCGCCGATGCGTGTTGTAAGTTTTATTTTTTGGGCTATTTTCTCTTGGCGTAAGTAAGGTCAGCGGGCTATACTAACAACACCAATAAAGAGAGGGAAATAGTAGTCTTATGGCAGAACGTACAGGTCAGCGTATAGCTGCTTTTGCTTTAGCAGGAGTTTTTTTTATAAGTTCGGTGGCATTAACAGGTTTTGTTATCTGGCAAATTCGCAAAGATAACCAAATAGCATTACCACAGAGTCAACCGGATCAAGCAGCTAATAAAAGTAATCAGGAGACAAACAAATTGAAGGGCACACAACTAGCAAACTTTACACCAATTACCACGCAGGTAACCGAACTTCAAAAAATTGATCTAGTAGAAGGTACGGGTGCTGTAGCACAGGCCAGTGCCAACGTTACAGTCCACTATACGGGAGCACTTGTTGCAACAGGAGTTATATTTGAAAGCTCAAAAGACGGCGGAAGCCCCGCAACATTCGGCCTAGCTGGTCTTATTAAGGGCTGGCAAGACGGTATCCCGGGCATGAAGGCTGGTGGAACCAGGCGCCTTGTTATTCCTTACGCACAAGCTTACGGCGAAGCAGGTAGCCCGCCTAGCATTCCTGCAAAATCTGACTTAGTATTCGATATTGAACTGATATCTGTTAATTAAGTAAAATACACAACATATAGCGCATTGAATTTAACATAAGCACTATATATACTAATATCTAGAACAATAAAAAGTAAAAAGGACACTAAATAATCATGGCACTAAAAAAAATAACAATCTTTACTACTAACACATGTGCGTACTGTGTCATGGTTAAACGTTTTTTAGATAGCAAAGGTGCTAGCTACGATGTAGTAAATTTAGATGACAACCCAGAGCGCCAGGCGGAAGTTTTGGCTAAAAGTGGCGCGCTAACGGTACCTGTTACCATAGTGCAAAACGAAGACGACACCGAAAATGTTGTGATTGGCTATAACCTTTCACGCCTAGCGCCGTTAATTGCATAAATTGCTTACCCGGAGATATAAATGAGTGAAGATCAAACAGTACATGATGTGATTATGATTGGCGCGGGGCCTGCTGCACTTGCGGCAGCAGTTTACACCTCGCGTGAGGATATTCAGACAACTATTTTTGAAAAAGGTGTTATTGGCGGCTTAGCTGCTATTACAGATAAAGTTGACAACTATCCTGGGTTCCCTGAAGGTATCGAGGGTTTACAACTTGCAGATAACTTACGGCTGCAGGCAGAGCGTTTTGGTGCCAAAATAGAACTTGGTGAAGTTAACTCTGTTAAAAAAGACGGCGATGTATTTAAACTTGATACAACTAGCGGCGAGATGACTGCAAAAACCGTACTAATAGCTACCGGTAGCGAATGGGTAAAACTAGGTATACCGGGCGAGACGGAATACTACGGGCGCGGCGTACACAACTGTGCAACGTGTGATGGCGCATTCTACCGCGATAAGCGTTTAGTTGTTGTTGGAAGTGGTAATTCGGCGGCCCAAGAAGCATTATTTTTGACTAGGTTTGCAAACCACATAGATATTCTGATTCGCGGCGACCACTGGAAGGCAAGTGATGTGCTTATACACGACGTTGAAGCAAACCAAAAACTGCATGTGCATTTTAATACCACCACAGAACAAATTGTCGGCGTAGACGGCCGTATAACAAAAGTGGTCGGCAAAGATAGCAAATCCGGCGAACTTAAAGACTTTATAACAGACGGTGTATTTGTGTTTGTGGGCCTAAAACCAGTAACCTACTTCTTAAAAGACACTGGCGTAGAATTCGACGCCGGCGGTTTTATAAAAACTGATCTAAAGCTGCAAACCAAAGTGCCCGGCCTATTTGTAGCAGGTGATGTACGCAGCGGTGCAACAATGCAAATAGCCAGTGCAGTCGGCGAAGGTGCCACAGCGGCACTCAGCATCCGTGAATACATCGAGGCAAAATAACTTAATTTGTACTTTATACCCTACCATTAAAGGTACAGTTTTAGTTACACATTGGTGTCTGTCGGGAAACTAGACCTGTATTTATCTGGATTGTTGGTACATAGCATAATGCTAGGGAAAATTTTCTGGGCCAACTTTATCCAAATTGTGTGGTCAACCGTGTATACCATAATCTGTTTTTTGTAATACTTGCACAAAAAGTATGGCAGTGGGCCTAGCCACCATTTATTTAAGCTAATACCACTAAAACCTCTGTCACGGGCGAGTT
>JAYUPU010000045.1:0-3523 GCA_043759925.1 bacterium
ATCGACAGAACAATGGGCTATGGCCTTAAGCATAAAACTTCCTTTAAACATACGCACTTGGGTTCAATTTAATTACTGTGCAACAGAAGTGTAACCCACACGCCTTACTAAGGTGTGCCTAGTGTGCAAGTTAGCATTTAACTTTGGCGAATGGACTTGTCGGGTAGAAATTATATTATTTTGTAAGTATCTTATGTGGCGATCAATAGTTAAAAATATATCTTTAGCATGACGATCTTGCCAAATAACAAAGTACAAAAACGCATTTTTGGTGTTAATACGTACGGCCTGCGTAAAACGACCATTGGTACGGTACACACCTGTGACTTCATTAAAAGGAATAGTGCCAATAACGTGCTTACTTGACCTTACATCAACAAAAGCAATTTGTTTATCTGTAACACAAAGCAACGTAGATTTTTTATTAACCCATCCTTTTTTGCAGATCAAAATCTTTTCGCCTTTTTCTAGCAAAAATGCCAATTTTTTAACCTCATGTACGCCCAAAAACCTAGCCTTTGTTTTTAAACCAACTAGTTGTGCTTGTACATCGTTAAATGCTACCACTTCGTTATCTCCCGTCTACATATCTAGTATGGCATTTAGCGCCTTAGCTTGCTGTGATAAATGTCGCATAATAGGTGTCGCATTTGTCACACCTGGTTGTTTTATGATTTATATGTAAAAATATAGATATGCTTGATACATCATCCAAGCAACAATCACTGGTCACCTATCTTACCTGTGGATTACGTAGTACATACAAAAAGGGCGAACTTATAATACGCCCGCACGAATCGCCCGAGCATGTTTATTATATTGAATCTGGCTTTGTTAAAGCGTATTCAATAACAAAATACGGTGACGAAAACCTCCATGTAATTAGGCACGACGGCGAGATTTTCCCCCTTATATGGACATTTACAGAAGAACACCGTGATATATCTTATGAAGCTATGGACACAGCTGTTATTTGGCGCCAGCCCAAGGCAGAATATCTAGAATTTTTAGAGAAAAATTTACAAGCCACCACTGCTGTTTTGGCGCTAGCTATGCGGTCGTACCGAACCTTTGCAGAACATGTGAATACCTTAGAATACCGCACGGTTCGCGAGCGTACAGTATCTTTTTTGCTGGCCTGCTGTAGACGTTTTGGTCAACTACAGCCCGACGGCAGCACTAAAATTTTGGCGCCACTTAGGCAGCTAGATATAGCCAGTAGTATCAACGCTAGCCGCGAAACCACAAGCCGTGAGCTGTCGTTATTGTCCAAGAAGGGGCTTGTTCAGATTGATGGCAAACATCTGATTGTCATTGATCCAACTAAGCTTAGTTCATACCTCTAACTATTCTTCGACAATAGGCACAACAGCTTCAAGCAAGGGCTGTAAATTCTTAGCAAGTTCGGCGGATCCATAGTAACCAATATGTTCCGAGAATACCGACACAGTAAAAGTTCGCTTTGTAGCAGTTGGAGTTACATTGCCTGTATCATGCCAGCCATAGACGTGCTTGTTGTAACCAACTTTGTCTTGCACCTCAGCTCTGTCGAACCCTTTTGGTAAACCCCCACGAAATTTTTGATCGCGCATAGCTGACTGTAAGAATGCGGCACTTTCTGGCGTTAAACCCTCACCAAGGGCGATTTTTCTGGCAATTACGGCGGCGTCTTTTGCTGTAGTTTTAAGAGAAACAATACTAGTATGTGTCGTTCCTAACACTGATAAGCGATCGTCCATAGTAGCTCGTGTTAGCTCCCCCATCATGCGTTCGGCGCATGAGCTGTTTGATTCTTGGATCATAAGATACAGGCATTCTTTTCTGGTTTTGCCACCCATAAATGGTTCGCTAAAAGTATGAATGCCTGCATCTACATCTTGTAGCGATAGATACGCTACATACATTTTGTATATACTAGCAGTAAAGAATTGCCTATCTTCGTCACTAGTGGCAAGTATTTCGCCGGTTTTTGTGTCTGTAATGTAAACGCTGGTATTACCCTTATACTTTTTTGCCCATTCACTCACAACCGACTGTATGGCTTGCTTGTCTAGTTCTGCAATTTTCTCGACAGGACCCTTTTTTGCTGCCGCAGGCGATTGTGCATTATAGTCAAGGGTAAGGACTTCTTCTGCATAAACGACATTACTACGGGATACAAAAACAGCCACGAGCTGGGTAGCTACAAAAAACACCACTGCCAAAGATACCGATAACACACCGGTTAGCGAAGCTTTGTAAGCACGTGTTTTTGTTAGTGAACGATCTGCACTATACCGCATTTTTGACGGCCTTAGTACAACCGCTAGCATTCTGCCAACAGTCATTTGTTTTCCTACCTTTTGGTGGTTTTTATCTCTATTTGTGCGTAGTGTTTAATTTTTACACTTATACAAGTACATTATACCGCTTAAACTACAATAACCGCAAGCATTTTGGCTATATTTTTGTTAAAAGGTAAAAACGCTCTAGGTTGCCTTTGGCACCAGCAACTTCACTATCTGCTTTGTTTATAACTTTAAAATATTGTCGGGACCAATATTCAAAATCTTTTAAAATATCACGGCGCATGTGGTCGTTTTTAATAATACCTTTGTTGATTTGCCCACGGCCGGCCTCGAACTGGGGCTTTACCATGGCTACGATTTGGGTATTTTTATTGGCTAGTTTTACCACACTTGGCAAAACATCTCGCAAGCTTATAAAAGACACATCAATGACTACAACATCTATTGCTGTATCTGTTACAAACTTACGTATATCTGTTTGTTCGTGCAACTGTATGCGCGGGTCATTGTGCAGGCTTGGATGCAACTGGTTTGTGCCAACGTCTACTGCCAGCACTTTTGTGGCGCCGTGTTGCAGTGCAAAATCAGTAAAGCCGCCGGTGCTGCTGCCAACATCAAGCACGGTCTTGCCTATAAAATTTAAGTCTAGTTTTTGGGCAACACTAGCTAATTTTAGCCCCGCCCTGCTCACGTACCTATCTTGCGCAGTTACCACTAAGCTGTCACGGTCATCAACTAGAGTGCTGGCAACATTTTGGGGTTTGCCGTTAACCTCTACTAGCCCTAGCTTTATTAAGTTTTCGGCACTAGACCGGCTATTAACTAATTTTCGCTCGAATAATGTTTTATCTAGTCGCTGCTTCATGACGCAATAATTTCCTGTGCAGGCATATGAATTAATTCCACAAAGTCATAACCGAGATTTTCGACCATGTCCCTAACACACATTATCCCAAGTTTGTGTCCCCAACTATACGGTATATCGCTTTTATCAAATAACCAGTTTTTCATTGCCGTATTATGATCTGGGTGATTATTAAAATCTGTATCAAAATGTGGTTCATTATATAACTCTTCAAGCAAATCTGCAATGTTAACTACGTCGTTTAACACCGTTAATTTGTGCGGTGCATCAAACACATCAATCTCAGTATATGCTTGTGCGACATAGGCAATACCTTCTGACGCAATTCGTTCAATTATTCCTCCTGCACCATAAGGAAAAACTACTTCAC